>JAEZDB010000228.1 GCA_023429855.1 Actinomycetes bacterium | reverse complement strand
GGGGGGGGGGGGGCGGCCCCGGCCGCGGGCCCCCCCCCGCCCGCGCTCGTTCTGGGGGCAGCGGCCGCTGACGCAGCGTGCGCTGGGCCGTGGCCGTGCAGCGGCAGGCCCCCGCATGGCGCGGTGGCCTGCGCTGGTGGGGCTTAGGGCAGCGGCACCCCTGCGAAACGATCCTTGACCCACTGCATCGAGCGGTTCGGATCGTTGGTAAACGCCAAGTGCCAGCCGCCGGCGACGGTGACCCAAGTGACCTTGCCGCCGAGGTCGCGCAGCTCGTCGGCGTAGGCCTTGTCGGGGTCGTGCGGGGCGATGTCGTCGGCGTCGCCGTGGAACATGTAGAGCGGCATCGACGGCTTCGCGACCGGCGGCGAGTTGCGTGCGGCGCGCGCTAGGAACGCGGGGTCGCTCAGCGGGTTCTGGCCGGTCTGCCACAGGTTGCTCCAGGAGCGGTAGGCCAGGCTGAGGTTGAGTGCGTTCGCGCTGCTGCACTCGCCGACATGATTGTCGACGAACGACGCGCCCGACGAGCTCAGGCGGCTGTGCAGCCCGAGTTCGGGGTAGGACGTGTCGTAGGAGCTGATCACGTAGACGAAGAGGCTCGAGCCGAGACTTACGTTGTTCTGATCGATCGTCGAGACGAGGTCGACGGGCGACGCGCCGGCGACAGCGCCGACGACCTCGAGCTCCGGCGCATACGCCGCCTGGAGCTGCGCGGCCCAGAGCGTGGAGTGGCCGCCCTGCGAGTAGCCGGTGAGGAGCACCTTGGAGTTTGCGTGGCTCGAAGCCAACGCAGGGACCTTCTTCACAGCACGGGCGATGTCGAGCTGGGCCTGGCCTTCGGAGCGGCCAATCAGGTAAGGGTGCGGCCCGGGGGTGCGCAGGCCTTCGTAATCGGTGACGGCGACGGTGTAGCCCTGCTTGAGGTAGGCCGCCGTCGCGTTGCTCACGAACGCGCCGCCCGTCGGCAGTCCGACCGACGGGGCGCACGAGTCGCCTGCGACGGTCTTGTCGCGCATGCCAACCGTGCCGCTGGTGAGCGAGATGATGTTCTTGTTGCCGCCCGGCGGCACGATCACCGTCCCGCTCACGACGATCGGCGCGCCCCACTCGTTCGTCGAGCGGTAGATCACCTGGTAGCCGTCGGTGCCGGCCGGGAAGTCGTCGTCTTCGAGCGTGATGGCTCGACACTTTGCGAGCTCGCCGGGGGTCGTCGTGTTGCCGAGCGACGAGGTCTGGAAGAACGACTCGTTGGTATGGAACCACCAGAAACAGGCGGAGGTGCTCGCGGCCGAGGCGGGTGGAGCGAGGGCCGCGGAGAAGGCGGTTGCGGAGGCGGTGCAGGCGGCCGCAAGGAAAGCGCGTTTGCGCAAGAGGACTCCCGGTGGATTGGGTGGGCGGCGCCCACCTTAGCCAGATCGCAGACCGGGGGTATTTGGGGGAGGCTTGTGCGCGATGATTCGCCAGTGGACTGAGCGACGGTCTAGGGTCGCGCCATGACCATGCGCGCGATCGCACCGTTCACCGTCTCGTCGTTCGTGCCAGCCACGATCAGTCCGCCGCCCGCCGAGGTGGTGACTGGTCGGCCCGTCGGCCTCGCGATCATCACCAAGGCGTTCGACGGTCAGATCACGGGCAGCTCGGTCACGCTCTTCACGGCGGCGTTCGACCAGGCAGCGGGCGCCGGCACCTACGTCGCGATGGAGTCGTTCGAAGGGACCGTGAACGGCCTGACGGGCACGCTGAACTTTGCCCACTCTGCGACGACGACCGGGTCGGACCGCCTCGACGAGTTCTTCACGATCGTGCCCGGGAGCGGCACCGGCGAACTCGAGGGCATCACGGGCACCGGCGGCATCCGCGTGTCGGCCGACGGCGACCACGAGATCTGGTTCGACTACGAGCTGCCGCTCGACTGAGCCGACTCCTGCGACGCGCTGCAGCCACCTAATCGGGCAGCGCGACCGCTCTCTCCACCTCAAAAGTATCGCGAGGTAGGGGGCTTGTTTCAAGCCCTGGCCGTGCCCCATACTCGCTCGCCGCAACGCGTCAAGGAGCAGGCGATGAGCACGATCGAGCAATCGGCAGTGGTGAAATTGGAAGAGGTCGACGGCACCGAGGTGCTGCTGGTCGGCGGCAAAGGCGCACAGCTCGGGCGCCTCACGGGGCTGCGAGGGATCGACGTGCCGCCGGGGTTCGTCGTGACAACCGCCGCGTACCAGCGGGCGGTTGCAGCCGACCAAGCAGCGCTCCCGATGCCCGACGACGTGGCAAGCGCGATCCGAGCGGCCGTCGCGGAGCTCGGCACGGAAGAGGCCTATGCAGTGCGCTCGAGCGCGATGTCGGAGGACGCGGCCGACGCGTCGTACGCGGGCCAGCACGACAGCTTCCTCGACGTCGTCGGGGTCGAGGCGGTGCTCGATCACGTGCGCCGTTGCTGGGCGTCGCTCTCGACCGACCGCGCGATGGCGTACCGAGAGGAGCGCGGCGGCGGACGAGGCGCTGCTGAGATGGCCGTGATCGTCCAGCGGATGGTGCCGGCCGACGCTGCGGGGGTGCTGTTCACCGCCGATCCGATCAGCGGGAACCGCACCGTCGTTGCGATCGAGGCAGTGCGCGGGCTCGGAGACGCCCTCGTCTCCGGCAAGGCGACGCCTGACCGGTACCGCGTGCGCAGCGGGGGGCGCGTCGAGCAGACGCTCGCCGACTGCGATGCCGTCTTGACTGACGCGCAGATCGATCAGCTAGCGGCGCTCGGCCGTCGCGTCGAAGGGGCGCTCGGCTGCCCGCAAGACATCGAGTGGTGCCTGGTCGGCGACGCGTTCTCCATCGTGCAAGCGCGGCCGATCACGACGCTGTTCCCGGTCCCGGACCCGGGTGACGAGGAACGTCACGTCTACGTGTCGGTGGGACACCAGCAGATGATGACCGACCCGATGAAGCCGCTGGGGCTCGCGCTCTGGCAGATGACAGCCATGCCGGTGATGCACGAGGCCGGAGGCCGCCTGTTCGTCGATGTGGCCCAGCGGCTGGCCGTGCCAGCCGCGCGGGCGGCCGTGGTGGCGATGCTGGGCAAGGGCGACCCGCTGATCGGCGACGCGATCGAGACCCTCATCGAACGCGATTTCATCCCGGCCGTGGACGAGCCCGACGGGACAGGCCCAGCGCCGCCGCGTGACCTTCCGGCTGCGACGCCGATCGCCAACGACCCCTCGATCGTCGACGCGCTCATCGCCGAGGCGCACGCGTCGCTCGCCGCAGTCGAGCGAGACATCGCCGGGCTCAGCGGGCCGGCCCTGTTTGACTTCGTCGAGGCCGATATCGAGAAGCTCAAGCGGCTCACCTTCGACCCGCGCAGCCTGACGGCGATCATGGCGGGCATGGACGCTTCCTGGTGGCTGAACGACCACGTCGAGGCGTGGCTCGGCGAGAAGCATGTCGCCGACATCCTCGTACAGTCGGCACCGGGCAACGTCACGTCGGAGATGGGGCTCGCGCTGCTGGACGTCGCCGACGCCGTACGGCCGCACCCGGCGGTCGTCGCCTTCCTCGACGCCGGCGTCGGCGATGACGTTCTCGACGCCCTCCCGGCGCTGCCCGGCGGGCGAGAAGCACGGGACGCGATTGAGCGGTTCCTGACGCGGTACGGCGTGCGCTGCGTCGGGGAGATCGACATCACGCGGCCGCGGTGGCGCGAGCAGCCCTCTGCGCTGGTGCCGTCGATCCTCGGCAACGTGCGCGCGTTTGCGCCGGGAGAGGGCCCGCGGCGGTTCGAACAAGGGCGGCGCGAAGCGGAGGCAAAGGCCGCTGAGCTGGTCGAGCGGCTCCGTGCCCTCCCCGACGGCGGCCCCGCCAAGGCCGACGAGACCGCCGAGGTCATCGAGCGCCTACGAATCTTCAGCGGCTACCGTGAGTTCCCCAAGTTCGGGATCGTCAGCCGCTTGTTCCTCTACAAGCAGGCCCTTCTGGCCGAGGCGGAGCGGCTCGTTGCCGTCGGCGCGCTGCGCGAGCGCGACGAGTGCTTCTGGTTGCGGCTCGAGGAGTTCCGCGCGGCAGCGTGCGGTGAGCCCGTCGACGTTGCGGCGATCGAAGAACGGCAGGCGGCGTTTCGGATCCACCAAAGGCTCACGCCCCCGCGGGTCCTGACGTCCGAGGGCGAGGCGGTCGTGGGGAGCTACCGTCGTGACGACCTTCCCCCGGGCGCGATTCCTGGCTTGGCCGTGTCGAGCGGAACGGTCGAGGGGCGCGCGCGGATCGTGCACGACCTCGCGGGCGCCGTCTTTGCTGAGGGCGACATCCTCGTGACGGCGTTCACCGACCCGAGTTGGACGCCGGCGTTTCTCACGATCGCCGGACTCGTGGCCGAGGTCGGCGGTCTGATGACGCATGGCGCGGTCATCGCACGCGAGTACGGGCTGCCGGCGGTGGTCGGGGTGGAAGGTGCGACGCGGCTCATCCGCGAGGGGCAGCGCATCCGCGTGCACGGCACCGACGGCTTCGTCGAGCTGCTCGATTAAGGGAGGCGGGCGATCGGAACGTCGAGGATCGACCCGCCCGCGCCGACCGCCAGCGTGAGCGTTCGGCGCGAGAGCGGACGCACCTCGAGCGCCGAGCCGCTGCTGACCCGCAGGGCGAGTCGTGACCCTGCGGGCAGCGCTAGGTCAAGCGGCTCGAGCGCGACCGTGAGCGGCGTGCGCTGCCCTCGGACGAGCGGCGTGGGGGAGGCGTGCGAGTCACGGTGGCTCGCGCGGAGCCAGCCCTCGCTGATCTTCGTCGCGCTCCCGTCGGGGCGGATCCAACGGAGTTCGGCGAGCAGGTAGGCGTCGCCGCGGGTGCTGGCGAGCTCGGCGCGCAGGGTCGGCCGGCCGGCGAGCTTGGTCGCGGGCAACGGGGCCGAGGTGAACGTGAGCGCTGGCGTGCGGCGCAAGAGGCCGTCCGCGGGGTCGGCGGTCCACGAGCGGGCGCCCGCAGGAGGCGAGGTGCCGTCGTTCAGGGCGCCGTCGATGGTCAGCGCAAACCTCGTCGCTACCGATTCGGGGAAGACCGTCGCTCGCTCCTGCCAGCCTGCGCCGACGCCCTTGGGTCCTTCGTAGGAGGTCACGGTGGCGCTGGGGAGCGGTGCGTCAGGACGCTGTGCAACCCAGTGATCGAACCACGCGAGCAGCGCGCCGCGTGGGACGAGGTCGCCACCCGCGCACCCGGCCGCGATGATCCGGCAGCTTGGCCAGGCGAACACGCCACCGTGCTTCCACGGGCCCGCGATCAGGTACGTCGACGCGGCGCCGCGCCGCGAGACGAGCCGTTCGAAATTGCGGATCGCGCCGTCGCGGAACAGCGGGTCGTTCCAGCCGGCGAGCGCGAGGATCGGCACGTCGATGCGGTCCAGGACCGAGTCCAAGGCGATCTGCTGCCAGAAGGCATCGCGGGTGGGGTGCCGGCGCTGGACCGCGAAGAGCCTGCTCGGGTCGATGCGACCGAGGGAGGCGACGTTCGCGATGACCGGCCACCACTGGTGCGTCAGCTCGGCTGCCGGGACGCCGCCGGGGTAGACATCGTCGAGGTAGAGGTCGTTCGGGGCCTGTTGCGGGACGGCCGCGACGAGGTGCGGTGCGCCAGAGGCGGCGGCGCGGTAGGTCATCATCCCGCCGTACGACTCGCCGGTCTGACCGACGCGCCCAGTCGACCAGGACTGCGCTGCCACCCACTCGACGAGGTCGTAGGCGTCGGTCTGCTCTGCCGGCTGGTTGGGCTGCGGGAAGGTGCCCCCGGACCGGCCGGTGCCCCGCACGTTGCAGGTGATGGCGGCGTACCCGCGCGAGGCGAACCATGCGCCTTGCTCGACGTAGATCGCGGTCGCGGCCGCGTAGGGCGTGACCTCGTAGATCACCGACGGAAAGCGGCCGGGCAGCGCCTTGCCGCTGCGCGCGGGCAGGTGCAGGTCGCAGCCGAGACGAACGCCGTCGCGCATGGGCACGGCGACCTGCGAGTGCCGCGACGACGAGGTCGCAGGACGGTCGTAGGACCACCAGGCGGGCGCCGACGCCGATGCGGTTGCGGCGGGGAGGCCCGCTGCGGCGAGCGCGGCGAGGACGAGGCCGCGCAGAGATGTCGTGAGCATGAGACCCGGACGGGGGACAGAGAGCAGGGGAACCGCGATCCTGCGTGCTCGCCGGCGCGGCGTCAAGGCCCTTGTCTTCACATTGCAGGGGATCTGGGGTTCGGTTCGGCGGAGCTGATGAGCCCGTCTCGTTTGTGGGTAGCGCGTCCGTCAGCCGCGCAACCGCGCGCTCATCCGCGCAGCCTGCCGGGTGAGGTGGTCTCGCTCCGGCAGGTTCGGAGCGGCGAGCGCCGCCTCAGCGTAGAGGCGTGCCGCGGTCGCGATGTCGCCGTCGCGCTCGTGCAGGTACGCGGCGACGGCGGCGTAGCGGGGGAGGCCAGGGTCGAGCTCGGCGAGCGCCGCCAGTCCGACTCGCGCACCGTCGGCCTCACCGACCGCGACAGCGCGGTTGAGCCGCGCCACTTGATTGTCGGTGAGCCGCACCAGTTCGTCGTACCACTCGACGATCTGCACCCAGTCGGTCTCGACGGCCGTCTGGGCGTCAGCGTGGAGCGCCGCGATCGCCGCCTGCGCCTGAAACTCGCCGAGGCGCTCGCGCCCCAGCGCCGCCTGCAGGATCGCGACGCCTTCCGCGATCAGCTCCGTGTCCCACAAGCCGCGATCCTGCTCGGCGAGTGGGACGAGCTGGCCGCCCGGACCGGTTCGCGCGGGGCGCCGCCCGTGATGGAGGAGCATCAGCGCCAGCAGCCCGGCGACCTCCTCGTCGTCGGTCATAGCTGCCAGCTGGCGAGCGAGCCGGATGGCCTCTGCGGCCAGGTCGACGTCACCGGAGTAGCCCTCGTTGAACACGAGGTACAGCACGCGCAGCACCGTGGCAACCTCGCCCGGCTCGTCGAATCGCACGGCGGCGACCGTCTTCTTCGCGCGGCTGATGCGCTGCGCCATCGTCGCCTCCGGGACGAGGTAGGCGTCGGCGATCTGCCGGGTGCTCAGGCCTCCGACGGCGCGGAGCGTCAGCGCGACGGCTGACGCCGGCGTCAGCGACGGATGCGCGCAGAGGAAGTACAGCTGGAGCGTGTCGTCGACCGCGGCGACCGGGCCGGGCGCCGGTTCCGCGTCGGCGAGCTCCTCACGCGCGCGGCGCGCAGCGTCGGCGCGGGTTGCGTCGAGGAACTTGCGCCACGCGACGGTGATCAGCCAGCCCTTGGGATCGCGTGGCGGATCGTCGGGCCATGATCGCGCCGCCTCGACCAGCGCGTCTTGGACGGCGTCCTCGGCCGCCGCGAAGTCAGCTCCGCGGCGGACGAGCACAGCGATCACTGCGGGCACGAGCTCCCGCAGCGCCGACGGGTTCACGCGGTCGCCGTCGCCGTGACGCCGTAGGCCGGGCGTACCTCGAGCCATTCGTGGATCGGACGACCGCCGGCGCCGGGCGCGGCCGACAGCTCAGCGGCGAGCTCGAGCGCGCGGTCGTAGCTCTCGACGTCGATGATCATGAAGCCGGCGATCACGTCCTTCGTTTCCGCGAACGGCCCGTCGGTCACGGGCGGCCGGCCCTCGCCGTCGTAGCGCACGAACGTGCCCTCGGGCGAGAGCGCCTGCTCGGTGACGTACTCGCCGGTGCCGCGCAGCCGCTCAGCGAAGTCGCGCATGTACTGGATGTGGGCGTCGACCTCGTCGGGCTCCCACTGGTCCATCGGGATGTCGTTCACCGACGCCGGCGCGCCGCGGTAGTGCTTGAGCAGCAGGTACTTCGCCATGGTGTTCTCCTTTGGTCCGATGCGACCATTGTGGTCGCCTTCGATCCTGGGACGGAGCCGCACGCCGGTTCTCGACATCAGGCGCCAGAAATGTTCGCAGCCCTAGGCGGCGCGGTCGACTTGGAGCGTAAAGTCGCCGCCATGACGGGCGCCGACGACCTTCAGCTCGCGTTCGCGGTCGCCGACCGAGCGGCGCGCCTTGCCCTGCAGTACTTCGAGGCGGGCGTGTCGGTGACGCCGAAGGCCGACGGCTCGCCGGTCACCGCGGCCGACCATGCGGTTGAGCGTCTCCTGCGCGAGTCGCTCGCGGCGGCCCGTCCCGGCGACGCGCTGCTCGGTGAGGAGTTCGGTCGCGTCGGCGATGCAGCGCGCGTCTGGATCCTCGACCCGATCGACGGCACCGGGTTCTTCAGCCGCCGCGACCCGAACTGGCGGATCCACATCGCGCTCGAGGTCGCGGGGGCCGTAGAGCTTGCGGTCGTCACCGCGCCGGCGCTGGGCTACCGGTGGTGGGCGACGCGCGGCGGCGGCGCGTACGAGTCGACGTGGCCGCGAGCGCACGGCGAGCCGGCTCGCCTCGCCGTACGCTCGACGCGCTCGCTGGCGGAGGCGACCGTCGATGCGCTCGATGATGCGTCGCGCGCGCGTCTGCCGCAAGAGGCATGTCGCGCCGCGCCCAGCCCCCTGCCGCTCGTCGAGCTGGTCCGCGGCGAACTCGACGGGTTCCTGGCGGAGCGCTACTTCGCGTGGGATCACGCGCCGTGGATCCTCATCGTCGAAGAGGCCGGCGGCCGCTTCACCGACCGCTGCGGTGGACGGGCCGCCGACCAAGGTGGCGGCCTCTACTCGGGCGCTGCGCTCCACGACCAGCTCCTGGCCGCGCTCGGCTATCCGGCAGACGGCTCAGGCGACGTCGCGCCGTTGCTAGCCTGAGGGTGTAGCCGCCGCTCTCCGCGGCCGCCCGGACGAGAGCAGCGCCGTACCCGGAGTGACGACGGCGTCCCCATCAGGAGCCCGCCATGGCGTGGATCTATCTCGTAACCGCCGGCCTGCTCGAGGTCGTGTGGGCCCTCGCGCTCAAACAGTCGCACGGCTTCACCGAGCTGCCAGCCACCGTCGTCTTCGTCGTCGGCCTCGTCGCCAGCATGACGCTGCTCGCCCTCGCCCTCAAAGCGCTCCCCGTCGGCGCGGGCTATGCCGTCTGGACCGGCATCGGCGCCGTCGGCACCGCGATCGTGGGCATGGTGTTCTTCGGCGATTCCGTGACGGCCTTGCGCCTCGCGAGCATCGGCTTCCTGCTCGTCGGCATTGTCGGCCTGGGCGTCGCCAACTCCGCCGGGAGCTGACCTGGCGCCAGCGACTGCGATCGTTCTGCGCGATCCCGTCACAAACGGGCCGCAGTTCGTAACTCCTGGTCGATGGCGCGAAGAACAACAGCCACACATCGCGACGACGTCGCGCTCTTGCTTGGGTCGGCCACCGAGCTGGGCGAGTTCTACCGGCGCTACGAACCGGCGATCCTCGGTTACTTCTTTCGGCGCACGCGCCGCGCAGACCTCGCGGCCGATCTCACCGCGGAGACGTTCGCACGGGTCATCGAATCGCGGGCGCGGTTCGACGCCGAGCGGGGCGAGCCGCGCGCCTGGCTCTTTGCGATTGCGCGCAACGTGCTCACGCGGTCGTTCGACGCCGGCCGCGTCCAGGACGCCGCGCGACGTGCCCTCGCGATGGAGCCCCTCGAACTCGACGACGCCGACCTGGAGCGGATCGCCGACGAGGCGGACGACCTCGCCTTGGCTGCGCTGCGGAACCTTCCGTCTGCGCAGGCCAAGGCCGTCGCTGGGCGGGTGATCGACGAGCTCGGCTACGACGAGCTTGCGGCCCGGCTGGACTGTTCCGAGAGCGTGGTCCGTCAACGCGTGAGCCGCGGCCTTGCGACCCTGCGATCCAGACTGGAGGACCCGGCATGAGCCTGCTGCCGAACCTCGAAGCGCTCGTCGTCGACGCGGCGGAGCGCCACCCCGTGACGCCTCCCCGCGAGTCAGACGCACCTGCGGTGGCGGCGCGGGGCCTGCGTGCTTGGGCGTCGCGGCACCTCCTCCTCGTCGGGCTTCTGGTCGCTGGTGGCGCGGGCACGGCAACCGCCGCAGTGCTCGCGCTGAGTGGCGAACCGTCGCCGCCGATGGAAGGGCGCATCCAGCTCGGCACGACGCCCACGGACGCCTTCGACTACCGCATCCGCGTGGCGCCTGGCCTGAGCATCGGTCAGCCGACGTGGTGTGCGACGACGACCGTGATCGGCGACAACATCCAGGAGCGCGGCGTTGGAGGCAGCTGCAGTCCGGCGCCGACCACGCGCCGCCACACGATCGCGGGCGGGTTGACGGGCGGGGGTAAGGCGGCAGGCATGCTGCTGACCCTGGTGGTCGACGATGGCATCGCGGGCGTGCGCCTGTGGGACGGCAAGGTGCTGCTCACGCGTGCGGAGCCGTCGCTCCCGCAGGGGTACCGCGCGGTCGTTGCCCGCATCTCAGAGCGCGCATTCCGCCGGGCGTACCGGCGTGACGGGAAGGCGTGGGAGCTGCTTGACCCGTCGGGGCGAGTGGTTGCCGAGCCTGCCGAGGACGACCGCTCCGCCGACACCAAAGCCCAGCTGGCTCGTGAGATCGACGGCTGGCCGTCGGCGTCAGCGTTCTGCTCCTTGACGCCCAAACCGGGGGCTCAGCTGCGACTGCCCTCAAGGAGCTGGGTACTCAAACAGGCGCCGCGCCCTGCTGAGGGGGTCCGCCAAGGGGCGTTTCTGAGCTGCGCCACGGTGGATCTCCCCACGGATCGCGTCGGGGAGCCTCGTATCGCGGTGCTGCTCGACGCGCGAGCGCCAGGCCGCCGAGCGCCGGCCGACCTGCCGGACCAGTCTCCAGCCGGCAGCGACGGCATCGTGGAAGCCGCGTCGCCGTCGATCGGCTTGCCTGCACCGACCGAGCCGGTCGTGCCGGTGACGCTCACCGCCAAACGCATTGGAAACGCGTGGCTTGTCGTCGATGGCGGGACCCGTGCTGAACGGCTGCGCCTGATCGACGGTCTTGAGGTCCGGCTGGCGCGCTGAGGGACGCCCGCCGCCTACTGCGGCGTCGTGCCGCCGCCGAGTTCGGGCGGTAGGTCCTTGCTGCAGGCGGCGACGGCGCTCCGCACGGCGGGGTCGCTGCGGTCGACGTTGTCGCCGATCTGCTGCGGGGCGCCGTCGGCGGCAGGGTCGGGAACGTCGACGCCCTCCTTGCGCAAGCAGCTAAAGAACGCGCGCGAGGCCGCAACAAGCGCCTGCCGCTGGGTCTCGGTTACGCGCAAGCTGCCTTCGGCCTCGGCGCGGCACTCGTCGGTGATGAGCGCGCGTGCCTTGTCGCGGTTTGCCGCGGTCAGGGCCGCACCGGGTGTGGTGGGGATCACGACGCCGTTCCTCGAGAGGCAACGGTTCAGCGCGACGCGAGAGGCTTCGATGTCGGCTTCAGAACCGACGAGCCTCGGGGGCGGCGTCGACGACGACGACTCCGGCTTGGGGTCACGCATGACCGCCCACGCGACGGTAAACACCGCCAGGACCACGCCAGCAAGGGCAAACCACTTGGTCTGCATCCACGAGGGAACGCTGTTCATGGTGCAGGCGCCTCCGAGGCGTGGCTGAGTGGTGGCATGTGCGCGGTGCCGGCGATCATGCGGCGCACGGGGACGAGCACGGGCGGACCGTTCGTGCGCTCGCGCTCGGCGTCGACGACGAACCCCGCAGCGCGGATCGCGGCGCCGGTGTCGCGGGCGACGTGGCAGCCGCCGCCGAGCGCCGGCCAGAGTCCGCTGCGATCGAGGGCTTCCTGCGACCTGCGGCCTAGGCTTCCCGGCCGCTCTCCGACGTGCTCGAGGTAGCGCAGCTCGCCGCCGGGACGCAGCACCCGCGCGACCTCGCGGAGCGCCGCGGCGACGTCGGGGACGGAGCACAACACGAGCGAGCAGACGACCGCGTCGACCGAGGCGTCGTCGACCGGGAGCTGCTCGGCCACGCCGAACCGCACGTCGACGGGCACGGGCGCCGTAGCCGCGGCCTGCACCGCGGCGTCGCGCAGGTACGGCTCCGGCTCGACGGCGATGACCTGGCCGACGGACTGCGGGTAGTGCGCGAACGCGGTGCCCGAACCGCAGCCGACCTCGAGGACCGTGCCGCTGAGCCCGGCGACGACTTCCCTGCGCTGCTGCACGAGCAGCTTCGGCTGCGCGCGGCGCATCGCGAACGCCCAGACCCGCGAGAACAGCGGATGGCCGTGCACGGCAGGCTGACTGGCGACCGACATCGGCGCAGCTTACGTCGAACCGCCGGCGAGCGACCCCAGGCAGCCGGCTGGGCAGCCCGGCGCCCTGGGCGATCGTCAGGGCACCGCGACCTGGCTCTCGGCGCACGCGCCTCCCGCGCCGGCTGTCGCACGCAACGGCAGCGCTCGCGAGTTGGCGCCGACGCTGATGCGGTAGCACCCCGGTGCGACGGCCCAACCGGACCTGCTCCAGTACGAGAAGGCGCGGCGGTCGAGCGTGAGATCGACATCGCGCGATTCGCCGGCAGCGAGCGCGACCGAGCTGAACGCCTTGAGCTGGAACGGCGGCTGCACGAGGTCGGCCGCGGGCTGCGGCATGCCGACGTAGAGCTGCGGGACGGCGCGGCCCGCGCGATCGCCGGTATTGGTCACGCGCACGGTGGCTTTGACCGCTTCTCCGTCGCGTGCCACGCGCAGGTCCTCGAAGCTGAACGTCGTGTAGCTGAGGCCGTAGCCGAACGGGTAGGCGACGTCGACCGCGTGGCGATCGAACCAGCGGTAGCCGATCAGCACGCCCTCCTTGTAGCGGACCGTCTGGTTCGTTCCGGGGTAGGCCTGCCGGTCGCCGTAGACCGGCGAGTCCTGCTCGCGCAACGGGAACGTGGTGGGGAGTCGGCCGCTCGGGTTCACGTCGCCCAGCAGGACGTCAGCGATGGCGGTGCCGCCGTTCTGGCCGGGGTACCACGCCTCCACGAGCGCGGCGACCTTGTCGCGCCACGGCGTGAGCACCGGTCCGCCGCTCTGCAGCACCACGATGGTGCGCGGGTTCGCCGCGGCGACCCGCTCGATCAAAGCGTCGCGGTCGATCCGGTCCGTCTGTCCGCACCGCAGTGCGAGACACGGCTTGTCGAAGCCCTCGGTCATCTTGTCGCCGACGACGACGATCGCCACGTCGGCCGCACGGGCAACCGCCGCCGAAGCCGCCAGGTTGGTCCCGCGCGAGTGACGCACGCGGTCTGCGCCGAGCCGCGCCTGCAGGGCCGCCAGCGGAGTGGTGCGGCGAAACGCGTTGACGGCGCTGGAGCCGCCGCCGTTACGTAGGACGGTCGCCTCTGGTCCGATCACGGCGACGCGCTTGATGGTCTGCTCGGAGAGCGGCAGCACGCCTCCCTCGTTGCGCAGCAGCACCACGCCCCGCGCCGCGACGTCGGCGGCGGCGGCGTTGTGCGCTGCGCGGTCGATCTGGTTGACGTCGTTGCGGTAGGCGCCGCGATCGAACGCGCCGAACGCGAAGAGGGTGCGGAGTTGGCGGCCGACCGCCTCGTCGATCGTCGACCGCTGCACGTTGCCGGACCCGACGGCAAGGTTCACGAGCCACGGCTGCAGCAGGAACCCAGGCCAGATGTCGAGGTCCAGTCCGGCGTTGAGGGAGCGGTCGGTGGAGTGGTTGGCCCCGTAGTCGGTGAGCACGAAGCCGGGGAACCTCCACTCGCCCTTGAGGATGCCCGTCAGCAGGTGCGGGTTCTCGCAGGCCCACCGGCCGTTGACCCGCGGGTAGGCGCACATGACGGAGCCCGCCTGCCCCTCCGTGACGGCCGCCTCGAACTGCCGGAGGTAGATCTCACGCAGCGCCCGCTCGTCGACGATCGCGTTGACGGTGAAGCGGCTCCCGGATCCGGCGACGCCGATGAAGTCGCCGAGGTCGAACGGGGCTTTGACGCCCTCTTGGTTGTTGACCGCGAAGTGCTTGACGTTGGCGATCACGCCGCGACCCTGCACGCCTTTCGTCCACGCCACCGCCATGCGCGAAGTGAGGAACGGGTCCTCCCCGAAGTACTCGAAGGTGCGGCCGTTGAGCGGCGTGCGCTGGATGTTGACGGAGGGCCCGAAGACGAAGTCGTTGCCCTTCTTGCGGGTCTCGTCGGCAACCACAGCCGCGTGTGCGTCGGCGTTGGCGGGGTCGAAGCTGGCCGCTACGGCAATCGGCGCGGGCATCGCCGTCGACGTGCCTTGACGCGGGCCAGCCGGTCCATCGGCGAAGTACACGGTCGGCAGGCCCACCCGTGGAACCCCGCGGCTCGTGCCGGTGTGCACGCGCTCCGGTCCACCGAGCGCGCCGGTTAGCTCGTCGCCGGCCAGCAGCGAGGTGCGCTCGGCGGGAGTGAGCACGCGGAGCAGCAGTTCGGCGCGGGCGTCGGGCGACAGGGTCGTGTCGCACCAGGGACGCGCCGGTGGCGTGCCGCAGCGCCCGGTCGCCTCGGCTCCAGGCACGAACAGCGTGAGCGCTGCGGCGCCAGCCAACGCGCCAGCGCTCAGGGTGCTCCACGCGCCTCGCCGCCAGCGTGACCGAAAACGGTGCATCGCGCCAGGGTACCGACGGCCCGGCGGCCCGTCATGTCGGTTCCATGGGCGCCGCTCGGCGGCAGTGAGGCCCGCGAGCCGGGCCCTAGCGCGACGCTTGGTCGCTGAAGCCGGAGCGCGCGGCGACGCTCCAGATCTTGGCGTACGGACCGGTTTCATCGGCCCGTAAGAACCCCGCTTGGGCGTCGCTCCGGTGCCGGGCGACGCGTCATCGCGCTCGGCCGCTTCGCAAGCACCGTTACGTCTGAACTCGCATCGCGGCGGTGCCGGCTGCCCACGTCGCGTAGCCGCCGTCGAGGTTGCGCACGTCGGCGCGCCCGCGCTGGCTGAGGATCCGGGCCGCGATGTAGCCCCGCATCCCGACTGCGCAATGGACGACCAGGGGGCCGTCGGGCAGCTCGCCCATCCGGTCGCGGAGCTGGTCGACCGGGAGGTTCACCGAGCCGGGGATCGCGCCACGCGCATGCTCGTCTGCGCTGCGCACATCGACGATGGTGGCCGTGCTCGCGAGTTCGTCGAGCTCGTGCCACTGCACCGTCGCGACGTCGCCGTCGGCCAGGTTCTCGGCGAGCATGCCGAGCATGTTCACCGGGTCCTTGGCAGAGCTGAACTGCGGGGCGTAGGCGAGCTCGAGGTCGGCCAGGTCGCTGGCAGGCACCCCGGCGCGCATCGCGGTTGCCACGACGTCGATTCGCTTGTCGACCCCTTCGCGCCCGACGCCCTGCACACCCAGGATTGCGTCGGTTGCCGGGTCGACGAGCAGCTTGAGCGACATGCCCTCCGCTCCGGGGTAGTAGCCGGCATGGGAGGCCGGGTGCGTGTGGATCGCGCGGTACGGACGGCCGGCGGCGCGCAGGCGCTTCTCGTTCCAGCCGCTGGCGGCCACCTGCAGCCCGAACACGCCGACGATCGCCGTCCCGAGCACGGGCAGGTCGCGCGTGTCGCGGCCGGCGATCACGTCTGCGACCACGCGGCCCTGGCGGTTTGCCGGGCCGGCAAGCGGCACCATCACCGGCTCGTGCGTGAGGGCGTCGCGCTTGACGACGGCGTCGCCGATCGCGTAGATCGACGGGTCGCTTGTGCGCAGCTGGTCATCGACAATGATCCCGCCGCGCTCTGCCAGCGCGAGCCCTGCCGCCTCAGCCAGTGACGTCTCGGGACGCACCCCGATGGCGGCCACCACCAGGTCGGCCGGCCGCGTTGAGCCGTCCGACAGCGTCACCGTGTGCGGACCGATCTCCGTGACCGATACGCCGAGCGCCAAGTCGACGCCTGCCGCGCGCAGCGCGTCGTGGACCGGGGCGACCATCTCTGGGTCCAGCGGCGCCATGACCTGGTCGGTCGCCTCGATGACGGCTACGTCGAGCCCGAGGTGCGCGAGGTTCTCCGCCATCTCGACGCCGATGAAGCCGCCGCCGATCACGGCTGCGGTGCGGACGTCCGTCGCCACGGCGCGCATGGCTTCGGCGTCTTCGACCGTGCGGAGAGCAAGCGCGCGATCGATGCCCGGAATCGGTGGGGTGACCGGCCGCGCGCCCGGGGCCAGGACGAGGGCGTCATAGGGCAGCGCTGCGGTGGCGCCGTCGTCAAGCGAGCGCACGTGCACCACCTTTGCGTCGCGGTCGATCTCCACGGCTTCAGTCCGCACGCGGACGTCGAGGTTGAACCGCGCCTTCAGCGCCGCCGGGGTCTGGAGGAGCAGGTCGTCGCGATCGCTGATCACGCCACCGACGAAGTAGGGCAGGCCGCAGTTCGCGTACGAGACGTGTTCGCTGCGCTCGACCACCGTGATCTCGGCGTGCTCGTCGAGGCGGCGCAGACGGGCGGCGGCCGACATCCCGCCGGCCACGCCGCCGACGATCACGATGCGAGGAGGCGTGCTCATCGGCCGGCCTTGATCGGGGTGCCGCCAGCAACCCAGGCGCCCATGCCGCCGGCGACGTTCGAGGCGTCGAGGCCGGCGTCGACGCCGATCCGGGTGGCCTTGGCGCTGCGTCCACCCGCGGCGCAGACGAACGCAACCGGTCGGTCGGTCGGGATCTCACCGATCCGAGCGGCGAGTGAACCGAGCGGAATGTGCAGCGACGGCACCTTTGGGCGGACGGCGGCGCGTTCGCCCGCGTCTCGCACATCGACGAGGGTGAGCTTGCCGGCGCGGGCCTGCTGGGCTGCGTCGCGCGGAGCGATCTCGACGAGCTTGGGCTTCTTGATGAACACGAGCGAACGACCTTGCTGGTTGAGGGCGGATGGACGGCCGAGAACAGCGTCCGAACTCAGTGTACCACTGCACGGTTGTAAAGTGGTGCAGGGTGGACGGTTGGGGGCGCGCGTCCCCTAGGGGGCTTGCGGGGCGTCGGCTTGCGCGGATTCGCGGCCTTTGGAAGGTGCCGGTATTCCGGCCGAGAGGATTGACTCGAGTTCCGTCGCCTGCTGGCGCAGGCCGCCGCACACCGTCTCGCACAGGCTGAACACCGAGTCGTCGGCGATCGAGTAGCGGACCGCGGTGCCCTCTTTGGTGCGCGTCACGATCGATGCCTGGTGCAGCACGCTCAGGTGCTTGGAGACGTTCTGCTGGCTGCCGCCGACGCTCTCCACGAGCTCGCCGACCGTCGCGGAGCCGTCGCGCAGGCGATCCAGCAGGCGGATCCGCATCGGGTCGCCGATCACACGGAAGCGTTGCGCGATCAGCTCGACCAAGGGCTCGGGCATGGGGCGGGGGATGTTCATGGCGACCATTGTACCCGTCTAGAGTTGTATATGAGAAGGGTCGTGCGCTGGCGGCGCCGCCGTCCAGGCCGCGGGTGGACGCGGACTGGCCGCACGGCCTATCTGCCCTACAGCCAGCGCGAGAGGCGCCGACGTACTAAAAGCCGGACTGTCAACGGCGCGATCGTGCTCGCTTCCCCCTCTGCCGCCCCCGATTCTCCCCGCCGCGCTGGCATCGCCTGCCAGTTGCTGCCCGGCGAGCGCGCCGCATGAGCTGGTACCTGCTCGGCCTCGTCCTCGGCGGCGCCTTCTTCGCGGCTGGTCTGCGGCGGTTGCGATGGCTCTTCTCGATCCGGCCTGCGGCGCAGGCGATCGTCGGACTGTTCTTGGCCAGCATCGCCCTCTGGGTGGCCAGCGATGCGACCACAGGCGATGCGGCCGCGCGTGTCGACGAGTGGACGACCGCGACGGTGCTGGGTCTCGTCGGTTCAGTTTGCTTCGCGGCGCTCGTCGCTTGGACGGCGTGCCTGCGCAGCCGGCTGCGGGCTGAGACGTGGCTCGACGCGCTGCTGTTTGCCGTCGCGCTCGGGGTGCCGCTCTGGACGGCGATCGCCAACCCGGCGATCGAGGCCGCCCCGAATGGGGGCGGGCC
>JAEZDB010000295.1 GCA_023429855.1 Actinomycetes bacterium | reverse complement strand
GCGTCGCACCGCCGGCGCACAAGTCCTCGGGCGGGTCGTCTCGCTCTGCCGCTGACCGGGAGTTTGGGCTGTGATCGCTGTACGGAGAACGTCGGTGCGCGCGATGTTGCGCGATCGGGTCGTGGTGCGCCGCGCGATCGTCGGGTCGACGCTCGCGTTGGTCGTCATCGCTGTGGCGGCGAACACGGTGTTTCGGCCGACCAACCACGTCGTCGAGCGGGTTCCCGACGCTCGGGTCAACGCGCCGGCCGACGCGGTGGCGCAGTCGTTCACCGCGGCGTATCTGATGGTCGACGGCGACGACGAGGCTCGTGAGAAGGCGCTTGCCGCGTTCGGTGAGAACAGCGCGTGGGACGTCTCCGCGGGCCCGACCTCTACGGCGCGCCATGTGGCGGCCACGCAGGTCGCCGGCGTCTCGGTCCGCGCCGATAACGGCGACCGGATTGTGACCGTCGAGGCGCAGCTTTCCACCGGCACGACCGAGTACCTGGCGGTCCGCACCCGCACCCGCGGCGGCGTGGTGTCGATCGTGGGTGCGCCGGCGATCGTCGGCGGCCCCGCCGCCGGCCCCGCGCTTGCAGACCGCGAAACGACCGGCGAGGTCGCCCCGGCCGGCGTCGTCGACGTCGTGACGCGCGCGATGCGGCACCTGCTCGCCGCCCGAGCCGGGGACCTGGCGCCTGATCTAGCGCCGGGCGCGTCGGTGTCGCTGCCAGCCGGGTCGCTGACGCTCGTCGACGTCGCGTCGGTCGTGTGGGTCACCGACCCCGCCCCGAACGCGGGATCGGTGCTGGTCCGCTTGACCGCAGCGGATCCCGACGGCGTCGAGCTGACCCTCGATTACGAGCTTGATCTGGTCCAAACCGATCAGGGCCGCTGGCAAATCGCCGTGGCGCACCTACCCGGGGCACCCAAGTGACCCCGGCTACTTCCAACCAGGAGCAACCCACCATGACCAACACCACTGCCTCTACCCGTCCGGATCTCGTGACGATCGCCGCGGTGATCGTCGGCGCCGCGATCATCACAGCGCTTGCCGTCCCGCACGAAGTGTGGGCCGCCGCCGGCTCAGGCCGCGGCTCAGGCGGCACGCTCCAAGCTGCGGAGAACTTCAACAAGAACGGCCTGAGCTCGCTGCAGAAGGCCGGCGCCGTGATCTTCGGCGTGGCGGCCGTCTGGGGCCTTGCCCGCGCGTCGTTCGGCGGCAAGGTCGGCCAGGGACTGCTGCAGGCCGCCGTGGCGGCCGTCGGCTTCGCTGTGGCGGCCGGGCCTGAGACGGTGCTGCAGACCGTCGGCTCGTGGGGCACTGACCTCTTCTCATGAGCGATCAGCAGCAGCCGCAGCAGCAGCCGACGTTCACGCACGGCCCGGTCCTCAACTACGGGGCGCTGGGCGACTACGAGCCGCGGATCGCAGACCCGACCGGCAAGGGCAACGGAGAGGCCTGGGGGCGCGGCGTGCCGCGCTACCTCGTCGTGTACACGATCGTCGCGTTCTTCCCGATCCTGATCGTGAGCTACCTCGGGCTGCTGCAAACGGTGTTCGACGTGTTCGGCACGCCGATGCACCTGCTGGCCGTCGGGTTGCTGGCGTTCGCCTTGGCCGGCTGGCTGTGGGCGATGCCGCCGGGTGGGGTTCGCGCTCACCAGGCTCTGCCGGCGATCGCGCGGGGCGTAGTCGTCCCGCGCGCGCTGGTCGGGTGGGCGCCGGTCGGCGTCTACCCCACGGGGTGGGCGCCGCCTGAGGTCCTGATCGAGCCTGACTTCGCCGGCCAGTGGCCAGCCACGCAGGTCGTCGGGCCCGCCCGTCTGGTGCGCACCCAGGCGGCTTCAAAGGTCGTCAACCAAGGAGCCCGGGCCGGCGAAGTCGGCCTCGTGCTGATCGAGAGCGTCGGACCGCGCAAGGGCGGCCCGACGGTGATGGACGTGCCCGCCGGGCACGTCGTCGAACTGCGCGCAGCACGCGCGGAAGGAACCTCCGATGGAAAGTAAGAACAACGCCGGGGCCGTGGTGATCGGCAAGCCAGGGCGAGGCACCACCCGCCCCGCAAGGTCGGCAGTGCGCGTGTTCAAGCACGTCAGGGACGGACGAGAGGTCACCACCGTCCTAGACCCGCTCGGCGAGCTGAGTTCGCAGCTCTGCGGATACGTCGGGCGATCGATCGGCCCGGCAACGCGCGAAGTCCTGATTTGGCAGCGCGAGCTGCCAAGCTCCGGCGGGCGCCGCTCGGCTTCGCTGGCGTCTCCGCGCTGGAGCGCGGGCCTGCAGGGCCTGGAACGCACTGCGGATGATCGGGCAGCCGCGCTGCTGCACGTTCGCGCGATCTCCAAGGCGATCGGCGCGGCCGTCGATGAGGCCGCTGGTGACGCGCTTGCCCGGGTGACTTCGGCCGGCACCGCCGAAGATTGGCGCAAGCTCGACGAGGCGTACGCGCAGATCAGCGGCCTCAAAAGCGTGCTGGTCGCTGTCGATTGGCAGCTCGCCGACGTTCACGCGATGTGGGCGCGCGCCCTGCGAGAGGAGGCCAAGCCCAAGCCCGTCGACGAGGATCAGCTCGCGCTCGACGCTTCGGATCCCGACATCGAAGCCGGATCGCTGCGTGATGCCGAGCTGGCTGAAGAGTTCAGCTCCGCGAGCCGTGGCCTGAACCAGCTCGAAGAGACCTTCGACGCGGTGTGGTCGGTGTTCTACGCGCTCGTAAACGAGCACGGACCGCTCAGAGCGCTCGGCGCGCACGGCAAGGAGGAGCGATGAAGGCGCCGCTGACGTACGTGTCCGGGAGCGTGGTGTACGGCGCGTCGCTGGCCGACGGATACGCGTGCTTCGTGCTGACGCCGTCGGGCAGCGATTACGAGCCGATCCCGAGCCGCCTGGGTGTGCAGGGCGCTGTGGCGACCTGGCTCAACAAGGTCGGCCGTGACGGGCAGCTGGTGCGGATGGCCAGGGAGTGGGACGCCCAGGCGTACCTGCAGGGCCGCGCAGCTCGAGGCGCGCAGCTCGTCGACCAGGCAAACGCGGCGCTGGCGCAGCTCTCGCCGCAGCAGGCAAGCAGCGACGAGGGCCGCCAGGTCGCACAGCGCGCTCGGGTCGCGTCCTCGCTTGCAGAGGTCCGCGAGCAGTGGTTTGCAGACCAGGAGGTCGAGCTGGCTTACCGCGCCGTCGGCTCGGCGATGCCGCGGCTGTTTTTGGCGGTGCGGTTGTCGAAGATCGAGCGAGATCTGCGCGAGCGGATGATGCGCGAGACGGCCGGCAAGGCCGCCGGAAAAGCCAGCGACGCATGGCGCAAGGCCAGCCGCAAGGCCGCCTCGGTCGACGGCGGCACGCTGCACGAGGTCTCCAAGATGCTCAAACGCGGTCTGCTGCCGGAGGGCCAGCGCGAGCGCGACCAGCTGCTGGCGCAGGATCTCCTGGGTCAGCTGCACGAGTACCCGGCGCTGCGCTCGGCTCGGCCGGCGACGTCGGCCGATCTTCAGTGGTGGATCCGCCGCGTCTACGCGCGCGGCGTCGGCGACCCGCGCGTCGACGAGCGCGACGTGCCGCAGGGCGTGATGGTCGAGCGCAACGGCGTCGGCGCCGTCAAGCCGCTTGAAGTCGACCTGCTGCGGTGGACCGGCGGCGTTGAGTCCGGGCCGCGGCGCCCCGATCACGTCGTGTGCACCGACGGCGAGGGCCGTACCGTCGTTCAGCAGACGCTGATGGCGACCAGCTGGCACCCGACGGCAGACCGCGCCGAACGGGCGCTGGGGCTCGCGGTCGTTGCTCCTCGAGGACTTGCGTGGCCGATCGACCTCTCGGTGACATGGGAGTGGCACTCCAACACCGCTTCCAAACGAGCGCTAGATCGCAAGTCGCGTGAGACGCTCGAGGACGCCCGTCAGGAGCACGGAACCCAGCTCGGGGTGTCCGCCGGCACCGGTGAGGCGTATTCGGCTTCACAGGGCCTTCTCGCCCGCCTGGAGGCCACGGGTGAGCCGACGCTGCGCGCCGTGGTGTCGGCCTCGATCGCCGTGGTGGTCGACGACGAAGAGAACCCCGGCGACCGGCGGGCGCTGGCGGCCGCGGTGCGCGAGCTGCGCGCCCGCTCGCGCGCGACGAAGGACCTGATCGAGCAGCGCTGCGGCGTGAGCTTGCAGGTCCCGCCGCTGCAGCAGGTCGAGGCCATGCAGCAGATGCTCCCGGCCCAGCCGCCGCGCCTGCCCGGGTACGGGCGGATCGTGATGGCCGACCAGATCGCCGCGCAGGCCTGGACATCGGGCACCGAGATCGGCTCCCACTCAGGGTCGGTATGGGCCCGCACCAAGTCGCAGCGGCCGATGCCAGTCCGGCTCGACCTCGCCGACCCCGCGCGCCTGAAATGCGCTGCCGGCGTTCTCTGGGTGGGTGACTCGGGCGGCGGCAAGACGTTCGCCGTCGGCACCGCGCTGATCTCCGCCGTGCTGGATGGCGCGTGGGTCGTCAACGAGGACCCCAAGGGCGACCACAAGTGGATGCGGATGCTGCCGCCCGGGCTCGTCGAAGAGATCCGCCTATCCGACCGCGACGAGGACCAGCACGGCATGCTCGATCCGTGGATCGTCGCGGCGCCCGATCGCCGCGCCGAGGTTGCACTGTCGTTCCTGCGCCGGCTGCTTCCGACCCCGTCCCCGGAGATGGAGGTCGCGCTGCAGGAGGCCGTGGCCGCCGTCGAGAAGGCCGACCGCGCCGGTTCCCTGGGCGAGCAGCCGACGTGCTGGCACGTCCTCAACCGCCTCGCCGAGGTCGCTGGTGATGACCCCGCCGCAGCGCTGGTGTGCCGGTCGCTGACGGCCCGCGCCGGGCACGGCCTGGCGCGCCTTGCGTTCGCCGAGCCCGGCCAGCAGCGCTTGCAGCTCGGACGGCGGCAGGTCACGAGCATCGTCTCGAACTCCTTTGACCGCCCCGAGGCCGGAACGCCGCGCGAGGACTGGAGCGACCGGCAGATCACGAGCATGGCGCTGGCCGAGAACATCGGCCACCTCACTGCCCGCGTGACGAGTGAGCAGCGAGCCGAGCTCAAGATCCTCAACTCCGACGAGGCGCACGCGAACCTCGCCACCAACCTGGGTCGCGCGCAGATCAACGCGGCGCAGCGGATGGGCCGCTCGGAGCTGCTTGTGCCCTCGATCGCCACGCAGGCGCCGTCGGATCTGACCGACGCCAACCTCAAGAACCTGTTCGGCGCCTACGTGCTGTTCAGGGCGATGTCGCCGGAGGAGGCCGTAGCCGGCCTCATGCTTGCCGGACTGCCGACGGATGAGGAGATCGTCGACAAGCTCGTCCATCTGCAGACCGGGCAGGCGCTGATGCGCGATCACCGCGGCCGCACCGAGTGGATCGAGACCCTAGCGCCGCGCACCTACCTAAACGCCGTCTCCGAGCACCGCGACCTGCTGGAGCAGACCGACGAACAACTGGCGGTCCTGTGATGCGAAGCCGTCTCGCCGTAGCCTGGGCGCTGGCCGCGATCGCTGCCGGAGCGATCG
>JAEZDB010000139.1 GCA_023429855.1 Actinomycetes bacterium | reverse complement strand
GCTGAGGGCCGCGCCCGCAGTGGTCGTCGCCGTCAGCTCAAGCGTGCCGCCGTCGGTCCGCCAGCCGCCCGACGCTGGCGTGGCGCCCCGCGCGAACAGCACTTCGGCATGGTCGCCCCAGACCGGCAGCCGCAGGACGACGCGCGTTGCGCGGTTGCGGCGGACGACGTACCGCGTCTCGATCCGGCCAGCGGTGAAGCGGTGGAGGACCGACACGCGGTCCGGTCCGGACGAGGTCGTGCCGGCTGCGGCGGCGCCGGTGCGGGCGGCCGTGCGGTTCTGCAACCCGGGGCGTACGCCGACGAACCGCGCAGGCAGCGCGTGCGTGTGACCGGGCTGCGTGGCTGCGAGGACCTTGCCTTCGCGCAGGAGCCGTAGGTCGAGGGCTGGGCCGTCGAGACCGTCCGCGCCGAGGACCGTGAGCGGGCGCTGGCGGCCGTCGAACAGGCGGGTCGGCTCGAGCCCGCCCTCAAGTCCTGGGCCGGTCCGCACGATCGCGGTGTTGTAGCGGCGGCTGCTGAGCGCGAGGCGGCCGGTCTCGCGGTCGTGGCTCACGACGAGTCCTGGGTCGGATTCCGCAATGCCAGGCAGCATTGTGTCGAGCTGCAGGGCAATCAGCGCGAACCGCAGCGGCGCCATCACGTCGGTGCCGCTGCCTTCCGGGAAGCCGTTTGGCGCGCCGAAACTCGTCGCGCCGGGGAGCGGTCCGGCGCCGTCCCAAGCGGTCCGGGCAAACAGCTCGACGCCACGGCGGCCGACCAGCCGGATCCAGCTACGCTGCTGCGGCGAGGACACGAAGCCGCCGTCGCCTGCGCTGCGCAGCACCGAGTCGAGCGCAAAGCTCCAGTACTGCCGGAGGTGGCGGCGTTTGCTGCCGAGCGCGGTGTCCCAGTTGGAATAGCCCGTCTGCGTCCACGTGCCGAGGACGACCTGCTGCGACCAGCGCGCGAACCGGGCACGCACCGCCGGCGAGAGCGGCTTCATCCCGGCGCGCACCGCCTGGCGGTAGTAGGCCAGGCCGCCGTGGACGAGGTTTTCGTACTCCGCGGTCCCTTGCGCGTTGATCGGCGCGCTCGGCGGCAGCGCCGGGTCGTACCGCAGCGCGCCGCCGGCCGTGACGTTGTTCGACCCGCCGCGCTTGACCGGCCGACGGATGTGCTGCGCAAACCACACGAGCTGCGTGCGGTACTTCGCGAGGCTGCTTTGGCGCTCGTTGATCACGGCGTCGGCGATCAGCACGTCGGCGTTCCAGTTGATCTGGTTCGCGGCACGGTGGCCGTCGCGGTAGAACCTGCCGCGCGCCACGGCGCCCACAGCGCGCCGGATGAGCTGCTGCTCGCGCGGCGTGAGCGCCAGCTGGGTTCGGGCATTCCACGCCGCCAGCAGCGCGCGAGCCACAATGGCGTCGGCCGACGGGTGCAGCGACGCCTTCGACGACTGCCGCGTGTAGACGGCCTCAAACGCCGGCGCGTGCGGGAAGACCGCCTTCGTGCGCTTCACGGTGGTGCGCCACACGAGCACCGGCGGCGTGGTCAGGAACTGGACAAGTGCGCGGGCGTGCTCGTCGTCGCGCGCCGTGCCGGTGTAGCCCTCAAGGGCAGCCGTGGCGTGCAGCTCCAGGTACATCGCGTTGGCGCGAACTGAGAGATTGCCGGTGCCGCCGTAGGCTCCGCGAGTCGGCAGCCAGTGGCGGTCCGCGAGCTTGGCGATGCCGTCGGCCAGCTGCCAGCGACCGACGGGCGCGGCGTCGTCGCCAGCGGCTCGGCTCGCCAGGCCGTCGGTCGGTGCCGCATCGGGGAGTGCCGGCGGGGTGACGCGGTCAACGCCGGCGTCGGCGTCCCAGCTCGAAGGGCTGGTGGCCCGCGCAACGCCGGCAGACGCCGATTGAACGTTGGCGGATGCGCACAGCGGCAGTACGGCGAGGGCTCGCGCCACGGCCAACGTGACGCGACGCAACCGCACCTTTACCACTCGTGGAAGCCGACGCTTTCGCAGAGGTCTTCGTCGCGGGTGAGGGACGTGGTCGACTCCGTCGGCAGCCCGAGCAGGCCCGAGTCGCCGGTCACCGATCCGCGGACGATCCAGATCGGCGCAAGCGCCAGGAACGCGACGGCCATCACGATCGAGCCGTCGACCAGCTCGGCGAGCCCACGCCGCCGCAGCGACGCCAGCTGGAGCTCGGTTGGGCGCCCGTCGCAGCCGGGGCGCCGTCGTTACCTGTCAATCCCGCCGAGAATCGGATCGAGCATCGCCAGCGTGGCGATGAGGTCGGCCACGTACGCGCCGCGGCACATGTCGGCGATGGCCTGGAGGTTCACGAACGACGAGTCGCGGATGTGGACGCGGGCGGGTTTGGCGGAGCCGTCGGAGCGGACGAAGCAGCCGAGCTCGCCGCGGGGCCCTTCGATGGCGGTGTAGAGCTCGCCGGGCGGGACGCGGAAGCCTTCGGTTACGAGCTTGAAGTGGTGGATGAGCGCCTCCATCGAGGTGGCGAGCTCGTGCCGCGGCGGCAGGGCGACCTTGCGGTCGTCGGTGATCGTCGGGCCCTCGGGGAGGCCGTCGATCGCTTGGATGATGATCTTGGCGGACTCCTCCATCTCGGCGAGGCGGACGGCCATGCGGTCGAAGTTGTCGCCGACGGCGCCGAGCGGCACGCCGAAGTCGAAGTCCTCGTACGACGAGTAGGGCTGCGCCTTGCGGAGGTCCCATTCCACGCCGGTGGCGCGCAGGAGCGGGCCGGTGACGCCCAGCTCGAGCAGCCGCTCGGAGGGCACGATGCCGACGCCCTTGAGGCGCTGGAGCGCGATCTCGTTGTTGTAGATGAGGTCGCGGAACTGGTCGATCCGGCCGGGGAGCTGCTCGGCGAAGGCCTTGGCGCGCTCGGCCCAGCCACGCGGGATGTCTTCGGCGACGCCGCCGATCTGGAAGTACCGCGTGTGCATCCGCTGACCCGACGACGACTCGAACAGGTCGAGGATCGTGTCGCGCTCGCGGAGCGAGTACCAGAGCAGGCTCATCGCGCCGATGTCGAGGCAGCTGGTGCCGAACCAGAACAGGTGGCTCATGATCCGGTTGAGTTCCATGTGGATCACCCGGAGGTACTGCGCGCGCTTGGGTACTTCGACGTCGCCGAGCTGCTCGACGGCGCTGACGTAGGCCATCGAGTTGAAGTAGTACGCGAGGTAGTCCATCCGCTCGACGACGGGGATGACCTTCCAATACGACTTGTCTTCGGCGGTCTTCTCGATGCCGGTATGCAGGTAGCCGATGAGCGGCCGCAGGTCGCGGACGATCTCGCCGTCGAGGGTGACGAGCAGCCGCAGCACGCCGTGGGTGGCCGGGTGGTGCGGCCCCATGTTGATCGTGAGGAGCTCTTCGCTCTCACCCACGCGCTCGATCGGCGACATCGTCACCGACTCCTCGAGCTTGCGGTAGTCGGCCAGCGCGGCCTGCTCGGCTTTGGAGGGGGCGGTCATCGCGGGTAGTGCTCGCCCTCGGCCTCGTGGTGGGTGAAGAGCACAGGCTCACCGCCGATCGGGAAGTCGCGACGCTGCGGGTGGCCCTCGTAGTCCTCGGGCATCAGGATGCGGCGCAGGTCGGGGTGGCCGTCGAAGATCACGCCGAGCAGGTCGTAGATCTCGCGCTCCTGGTGGTCGGCCGTCGGCCACTGCGGCGCGACGGAGTCGACGTGCGGATCGTCGGTCGACACGCGCACCTTCACGTTCACGCGGTCGGGACGCTGCATGTCGAGCAGCTCGTAGTGCACCGCGAGGCGCGGCTCTTCGGGGTAGTGATCGGCGCCGTGGACCGACGCGAGGAAGCGGTAGCCCTCGTCGCGCATCAGATCGAGCGTGGCGCGCACGTGCGCCGGGTCGACCTCGATCGTCCCGTGCCCGCGGTGGTGGACGGTCTGTACGACGGCGTCGTCGCCGAGGCGCGAACGGACGACGCTCGCGAGCAGTTCCAGGCCAGTGGGATCAGGCACGCTTGGCGCCCGCAGTCGGCGGCAGGGTGAGGCCGGGGGCGGGCTGCAGTCCGGCTTCCTTGAGCAGCTGCGCCGCGCTCGGGGCGGCGTTCGGCTGGTGATGGCGCGTGGTCGTGATCGACGGTCCGCCGCCGCTGACGCCCTCGGTGCCAAGCACCTCGATCGTCTCGCCGGCGTCGTAGCGGGCGCGCCAGCCGAGGTCGGGCTTGTCTTGGATCTGGTCGCGGAGCTTGAGGATTCCGTACATCACGGCCTCAGGGCGCGGCGGGCAGCCGGGCACGTGCACGTCGACCGGGAGGAACTTGTCGGCCGGGACGATCGCGTAGTTGTTGAACACGCCCATCGAGCTCGAGCACGCGCCCATCGCGATGGTCCACTTGGGCTCGAGCATCTGGTCGTAGATGCGGCGGATGATCGGCGCCATCTTGATGGAGACGCGGCCGGAGAGGATGAGCAGGTCGGCCTGGCGCGGGCTGGCGCGCATCGCCTCGGAGCCGATCCGGGCGATGTCGAGACGGCTGCCGACGAGGGTGATCATCTCGATCGCGCAGCAGGCCAGGCCGAACGTGGCCGGGAAGATCGCGTTGGACCGCGCCCAGGTGAGGGCCGCGTCGAGGGTCGTCGTGAGGACGCGGCTGCGGACGTACTCCTCGAGCTCGTCCTCGCTCATGTCGCCGCGGAGCATCCGCTGGGACTCGAGCTGGCGGATCTTCAGGTCCTGCGCGGACTCCGTCTCGCCATTGAGCGCGCGGGTCACTTCCATTCGAGGGCTCCTCGCCGCCAGACGTAGATGAGCGCGACGGAGAGCAGCGCGATGAAGACGGCGGTCTCGATCAGCGCAAACATCCCGAACGCCCCGAGCTGGACGGCGATCGGGTAGAGGAAGATCACCTCGATGTCGAACAGGATGAAGAGCATCGCGACGAGGTAGAAGCTCACGCCGAAGCGGAATCCGGACTTCACGTCGGACGGGAGACCGCATTCGTAGGCGTCGGTCTTGTGGGCGATCGCGCGTTTCGGACCGATCACGGCGCCAGCGGCGACGAAGGTGATTCCGATAATCGTGGCGACGGCAATGAAGACGAGCGCCGGCAGGTAACTCTGCAGCACGACCCCAGTTCTAGCACTGGGGGCGGGCTCCGACTAGATCGTGGCGCATGGCACGTGACGCCGATCGCAGGCGCGGCCCGTCACGATGGAGCACCGCATGAGCGAATCGACCTCGTACATGTTCGCTTTGGACGCCGATCCATACGTGCTCGGCGCATGGATCGTCGGCACGGTCAACGCCGCGGCCGCCGCCCTCGGACTCTTCCTCTGGTTCCTCGGCCGCCCCGGCAAGCTGTTCTGGTGGCCAGCCCGCGCTGGCCAGGGCATTGCGGCTGCATACGCCGTGTTCTGCGGCATCTACGCGGTCGTCGCCGAGCCGCCGGCCGACGGCCTCGTGTGGGTGTACATCCTCACGCCGATCGCGGTCTCCTATTTCGCCGAGCAGCTGCGGCTCGTCGCCGCGCAGACCGTCCTGGAGCGCCACGGCTTCGAGAGCGCAGCGGCGTTGCGCGCGTCGGTCACGAGCACCGACGCCGACGGCGAGCGCCTTGCAACCGGCATTGCGCACGAGGTGGTTCTGCGCGAGATGGCTGTCGTCGCGACCGCAGCCGGCGTGATCGCGTTCCTCGCTTGGCGCGCGGTCCTCACCGGCTGACGACCGGACTTCGAGGTTCTTCCGAGCCTTCTCCGCTTCCGACGCGGGTATTCGTCGGACGTTCGCGGGCCGCGCGGTGGCGGCGACTGCGCTGAATGCGGCGGCGGACCGGAGCGGGCGCAATGTCGGCGGGCCATCCGCACCGAAGGCGGCGCAAGCAGCGGCGACTGCGCCGCTGGCGGCGGCGGGACTCGGCGGGCGGCGG
>JAEZDB010000516.1 GCA_023429855.1 Actinomycetes bacterium | reverse complement strand
GTGGCGTCGGCGCCCCATGGCTGCGCGCGCGACATCCCGGTCGAGGGGTCAAAGCGCGCAGCGGTCTCCCATTCGAGCTCGGTCGGGAGCCGCGCGCCGCGCCAGGCGGCGTAGGCCTCGGCTTCGTAGAAGGACACGTTCATCACCGGTGCACCGTCGAGCGGCTCCTCGAGCCGATCGAACCGGCGGACGGAGCCGTCGGGCTGCCAGAACGCCGGTCGCTCGACCTGCTCGGCCTGGCGCCAGGCCCAGCCGTCGGCCGACCAAACACGCTCGTCGTCGTAGCCGCCGGCCGCGATGAACTCGCGGTAGGCGCCGGCCGTGACGGGCGTGCGGTCGATGCGGAACGCGGGCACCATCGCTTGGTGCCGCGGCTGCTCGTTGTCGTAGGTGAAGCCCGAGCGCGCGCCGACCTCGACCTCGCCGCCGGGGACGGCGACCATCAACGGGCCTGGCGATGGCGAGGGCGCCCACGCCGCCGGCGGGCCGACGACGTGCACGCCGGGCTCCGCGATGTGGAGCGCCTGGAGGATCGTTTCGCGGTGCTGCTCCTCGTGCTCGACGAGCAGGTCGACGAGGAAGCCGCCGCGGAGCAGCGGATCGGGTGCGTGGTGGCTGAGGTCGAGCGTGGGGAGGGCTGCGAAGAGGCGTTCGTCGACACGTGCGAGGTAGTCGCGGGCACCGGCGTGGTCGAGCAGCTCGAGCGCGCCGCGGCCCGCGCGCGGCGTCGCCCCGGCGTCGTAGGTGATCGCGAGGTCCTCGCGGATCAGCGGCGCCTTGAGCACCTCGGCAAGCCAGAGGTCGGCAAACGCGGCGATGTGGGCGAGGTCCCAGATGATGGGCGAGAGCAGCGGCGTGTGCACCCGAGCAAGGTCGGTCTCGGAGACCTGGCCGAGCGCCGCAAAGGTGCGCTGGCGGGTGCTGACGAAGCGCGCGGCATGGTCGCTGGCGGCCGGGGCGAGGGCCGGCTCGGCAGAGGTGCTGTGCGGGGCCGTCGGCTTGACCATTGCCACGACCGTAGTGGGGTCCGGCGATTCGTTACATCACTTCTTCGTGAACTTTGCCGGACATCGCCGGGCGGGCACCCGCGTCCGATTTGGCGAACGCCGTTCGGCTGCCCAGGTCGGCTGGACGCCCCGGTTTTGAGCGCGTCGCGGCGCTGTGGGATACACGTCCTAACCCAGATCGGCGGCCAGTCGTCGATCCTCACACGAGGTACCACCCATGCTTAAAGGCTTTCGCGACTTTCTTCTGCGCGGCAACGTCGTCGACCTCGCCGTCGCCGTGATCATCGGCGCGGCGTTCACGACGATCGTCACGGCGCTCAACAAGGGCGTCATCACCCAGCTCATCGCCGCAGTTGGCGGCATTCCCGACCTCTCGCAGGAGAGCTTCGACCTCAACGGCACCCCGATCTACTGGGGCGCCGTAGTCACCGCGACGCTCAACTTCGTGATCGTCGCCTTCATCGTCTACTTCGCCGTGGTCGTGCCCATGAACAAGGCCATGGAGCGGTTCAACAAGCAGGAGGAAGAGGCCGAGGCCACCCTCACCAAAGACCAGGAGCTGCTCATCGAGATCCGCGACGCGCTGGCAGCGAAGCGGCTCTGACCGAGGGCTATGCCGGCGACCGCGCCGCGTGCCGCCGCCGCGGCCCGAAAAGTTCTTTGTTGAACGCGAGCGCGCCCGCGTTGTAGGGGCATGACCGACACTCTCAGCGCGACGATGGCAGCCGCGCGACCACCACGACTGGAGTTCGATGCGCTGTATCGAACGACCTGCGCCGACGTGTACGCCTACGTGGTGTCGCTGGTCGGCGATGCTGCCACGGCCGAAGACGTGACGGCGCTCGCGTTCGAGCGGGCCTACCGCAAGCGCCGCTCCTACGACGCGAAGCGCGGCACACCGCGCCAGTGGCTGTTTTCGATTGCGCGCAACGCGGGGCTCGACGAGCTGCGGCGCCGCAAGCGTTCAGCGACGCTCGTGCCCGACGCCGGCGACCAGGTCGCGACGGCTGACGGGGCCGTGGACGACGCAGGTGCCGAGCGGACCGACGCCGTCCGCACCGCGATCTCGTCGCTGCACCCGCGCGACCGCGACCTGATCGCGCTCAAGTTCTACGCCGGTCTCTCCAACGCCGAGATCGCATCCACGCTCGGGATCTCCGAGTCCAATGCCGGCACGCGGCTGCACCGCGCGCTCGGCGCCCTCCGGGAGGCCGTCGCATGAAGCGCTCACCCTTCAACTCCACCAGCCACGCTGCACTCGACGAGCCGCTCGATCCGGCGATCCAGGCCGAGCTCGACCAGCTCGACGCCGCCCTGCGCGGCGAGCCCTTCGAAGACGACGGGCGCGCCGCGCTCGTCCGCGAAGTGCAGGCCACGACGCCCGAGATGCCCGCGGGCCTACGCAAGCAGCTGCGGCACGACGTGGCCGAGGGCTTTGGCCGCGGCGGCGTACGGCGCAAGCTCGGGCTTGGCGGTAAACGTCGCGAGGCCGGTCCGGCCGGCGGTAAGCGGCGTACCGGCTCGCTGATCTACGGCGGCGGACTCGCCGCGACGGTGCTCGTAATGGTCGGTATCGGCTTTGCCTTGTCGATGTCGGAGTCGACCACGTCGTACGACGCGAGCGAGGTCACCACGATGAGCGACTCCGCGGCGCCGCCGGAAGAGTCGGGCCGCGCGGGGGGCGCGCGCCGCCCCTACGCCCCC
>JAEZDB010000515.1 GCA_023429855.1 Actinomycetes bacterium | reverse complement strand
CACCCGCGTTACCCCGCGGCGATCTGGCGCAGCACGTAGCGCAGGATGCCGCCGTGGCGGAAGTAGTCCGCCTCTTTCGGGGTGTCGATGCGAACGGTCGCGTCGAACTCGATGGTGCCGCCGTCGGGCTTGGTGGCGACGACCTTGGTGGTCTTCGGCAGCTCGCCGCCGTTGAGGGCCTCGGCGTAGCCGGTGATGTCGAACGTCTCTTCGCCGGTGAGGCCGAGCGAGTCGGCGGATTCGCCGGCGGGGAACTGCAGCGGCAGGACGCCCATGCCGACGAGGTTGGAGCGGTGGATGCGCTCGAACGACTCGGTGATGACGGCCTTGATGCCGAGCAGGGCGGTGCCTTTGGCGGCCCAGTCGCGTGACGATCCGGAGCCGTACTCCTTGCCGCCGAGGATGACGGTCGGCGTGCCGGAGGCGATGTACTGCTGGGCGGCGTCGTAGATCGAGACGACTTCGCTGGGATCGGCGCCGTCGAGGTAGCGGGTGACGCCGCCTTCGGTGCCGGGGGCCAGCAGGTTGCGCAGGCGGATGTTGGCGAAGGTGCCGCGGATCATCACCTCGTGGTTGCCGCGGCGTGAGCCGTACGAGTTGAAGTCGCTGCGGTCGACGCCGTGCTCCTGCAGGTACTTGCCGGCAGGGCCGTCGGCTTTGATCGCGCCAGCAGGCGAGATGTGGTCGGTCGTGACGGAGTCGCCGAGCTTGGCGAGCACCCGCGCTCCGGCGATGTCTTCGACCGGCGTCGGCTCGGCGGGCATGCCGTCGAAGTACGGCGCCAGGCGCACGTAGGTCGAGTCCTCGGCCCACTCGTACCGGTCGCCCGTGGGGATGTCGAGGCCCTGCCAGTTGGCGTCGCCGTCGAACACGGTCGCGTAGGACTTGCGGAACTGGTCGGAGCTCAGCGACGCCTCAACCGTGTCGGCGACTTCCTTGGTCGTCGGCCAGATGTCCTTGAGGTACACATCGTTGCCGTCCTTATCTTGCGCGATCACGCCGTGGGCAAGGTCGATGTCCATCGTGCCGGCGATCGCGTAGGCAACCACGAGCGGCGGCGAGGCCAGGTAGTTCATCTTCACGTCGGGGTTGATGCGCCCCTCGAAGTTGCGGTTGCCCGAGAGGACCGACGTGACGGCGAGGTCGGACTGCTGCACGGCGGCCGAGACCTCTGCCGGAAGCGGGCCCGAGTTGCCGATGCACGTGGTGCAGCCGTAGCCGACGGTGTGGAACCCGATCGCGTCGAGGTCTTCCGACAGGTTGGCCTTGTCGAGGTAGTTCGTCACCACGAGCGAGCCCGGTGCCAGCGAGGTCTTGACCCACGGCTTGCGGGTGAGGCCCAGGGCGCGCGCTTTGCGAGCGACGAGGCCGGCAGCGACCATCACCGACGGGTTCGACGTGTTGGTGCACGAGGTGATCGCCGCGATCACGACGTGGCCGTGGTCGAGGTCGAACGCGTCGTCGCCGAGGGTGCACGGCGTTGGCTTGGAGGCGCGGCGCACGGTAGCAAGGCCGCCCTCGTTGACCATCGCGCCGGTGTCTTCGGTGCGGCCGAGGATCGTGCCGAGCGCGTCGACGAAGCCGGGCTGCGCGTCCTTGAGCGGGATGCGGTCCTGCGGGCGTTTGGGGCCGGCGATCGACGGGACGACGTCGCCGAGGTCGAGCTCGACGATCTTCGTGAACGTGGGCTCGTCGGACGGGTCGTGCCAGAGGCCCTGGGCCTTCGCGTAGGCCTCGACCAGCTCGCAAGACTCCTCGGAGCGGCCCGAGAAGCGCAGGTAGCGGATGGTCTCCTCGTCGATCGGGAAGATCGCCGCGGTGGAGCCGAACTCCGGGCTCATGTTGCCGATCGTCGCGCGGTCGGCGAGCGGCAGCGCGGTGACGCCGGGGCCGAAGAACTCGACGAACTTGCCGACGACGCCCTCCTGGCGCAGCAGCTCGGTGACGGTGAGGACGAGGTCGGTGGCGGTCGCGCCTTCGGGCAGCGAGCCGCTGAGCTTGAAGCCGATGACCTGCGGAATCAGCATCGGGATCGGCTGGCCGAGCATCGCGGCCTCAGCCTCGATGCCGCCGACGCCCCAGCCGAGCACGCCGAGGCCGTTGACCATCGTCGTGTGGGAGTCGGTGCCGACGAGCGTGTCGGGGTAGGCCTGCCCGAGCTTGTCGTTCACGAAGACCGTGCGCGAGAGGTACTCGAGGTTGACCTGGTGCACGATGCCCGTGTCGGGCGGGACGACCTTGAAGGTGTCGAACGCGTCCTGGCCCCAGCGCAGGAACTGGTAGCGCTCCTCGTTGCGCTCGAACTCCTTCTCGGCGTTCTTGAGCGCAGCGTCGAACTGGCCGAAGTAGTCGACCTGCACGGAGTGGTCGATCACGAGCTCGGCGGGCACGAGCGGCTCGATCTTGCTCGGGTCGCCGCCGAGGTTGGCGATCGCGTCGCGCATGGCCGCCAGGTCGACCACGGCCGGCACGCCGGTGAAGTCCTGCAGGACCACGCGCGCGGGCGTGAAATTGATCTCGGTATCCGGCTCGGCCTTGGCGTCCCACGTGGCGAGCGCCTCGATGGACTCTTTGGTGACGGCGCCGTTGCCCTCGGTGCGGAGCAGGTTCTCGAGGAGGACCTTCAGCGAGTACGGCAGACGGGCGACGTCGTACTTGGCCTGGAGCGCGTCCAGCCGGAAGATCTCGTACGACTTCCCCCCGACTTCGAGGGTTGAGCGGCTAGAGAAGCTGTCGGTAGACAAAGGTGGCTCCTGGGTCGGGGCCAGCAGGTGCAGTGCGAGCCGCGACAGGTCGTGGAAGGGCGGACGAGAGCTGCCATCCAACCTACAGGGGACGCGAACCCGCCGCCGGGGACCTCGCGCCACGCTTGTGTGCCCCGTCGCGCCGGCTCCGCCTCAGCCCGATCCCGCGGCGCCCAACGATTCGTCCAGCTGGTCGACGAAGACGGAAAACGTTACGGCGCGTTGTGGGAGGTTCGCCGAACCATGACGATCGACAAGGAAGACCCAGCCGACGAGCCGACGGTGGAGCAGTTGGCACCGCCCGCTCCACCCGACGCGACCGACGCACCGGTCTCCGACATCGATCCGCTGGCCGCCGACAACAACCCTGCCCCTCCCGCCACAGGCCGAGGCTGGTCAAGATGGTTCGCGGTTGGAGTTCTGAGTCTGGCCTTGCTCGCAGCGGTCGGTGCGGCTGGCTTCTTCGTCGGCCAAGGCACCCGCAAGTCCGACGAGCAGGTCTCCACGGAGCAGGCCGCCGCGGTCAAGAAGGCGGTCACGATCGCCGTCGCGAAGAAGGGCGCCGAGGACAAGGCCCAGCGTCTGCGGATCATGCATCGCGCAGCGACGCGGATGAACGCCAAGCACCGGGCCGAGGTCCGCCGCATGCGCCAGACCGCCGCGCGCCGCGCCAATGAGGCGTACTCAGCCGGCAGCAGCGTCGGACGCGCGACGGGCTACAACGAGGGCATCGACGACGGCATTACGAAGGCCTCAGACGACCTCGTCTGCTCGGATGACCCCGACGTCCCGCTGCCACCCTGCTACGACTGGTGATCCCGACCCCGGTCGCTCGCGCTAGTAGACGTCAGCGGCCCACTTTGGAAACGTCACCAGCGCATTGTCGCCGCCAGTGCAGGTCACGTCGCCGCCGCCGTACCCGCAGTACACGTCGATCGATCGCCCCGCTGCTGCGCTGTACGCGCTGATGCTCTGATCGGATGCGCCGCCGGCCTGGACGGCGGCGGCGTAGCTGCGGAAGACGTCGTTGGCGAACGCGCACGTGGTCCCGGCGCCCGCCGAGATGTTCTGGTCGCAGGCATGCGTCCCATCCCCACCCGAGGAGCTCGACTCGGCCGCAGGCGGCACGTAGGTCGACGCGTCGCCTGGGGCGCTTGAAGCTGCACGCCGCAGCGGCTTTCGCGAACCATCCGCTGACCGCACGCTCCATTCGGCCGATTCGTCGGCGAAGCCCGAGTCGAGCGTGAACTGGAAGGTCTTGATCTTGTTGGCCCGCGGCACCTCGAAGACGATGCAGCCCTTGCGGCGGGCGCCCGGCGAGATCTTCACGCTCGACGAGAAACCTCCGGAGCACGGCCCTTCTGAAACGAGCGACGACGTTGCCTGGCGGTCATCGCCGTAGGTGAGATTCGAGCCGTTGCCCGGCGAGTCCTCGTACGCCACATCACCCGTGTTGGTGATGCGCAGCATCACCCCCACGAAGCGCTTCCCACTCGTCGGCGCGTCGAACTCGCCACCGGCCAGCGGGTCGACGACGCGCTCGAGCGTGACCACCACTTCAACGTCTCTGGCGCCCGACAGGCGAGCCTGCTCACCGATCGAGAGCAAGGCTGTGGGTGTTGAGGCCACAGGGGCTTTCGACCCGTCTGCGTCGTCATCCGCTACGGGCTCGCTCGGCGGGCTCGGTTCCTTTGCGACCTCAGCGTCGGCGTCGGCGAAGGTGCCGGTCGCCGCAAGCGTAAGCATCACGGCAAGGCCGACCAGACCGAACACTCCGGCTGCGACCGCAGGCCGCTTGTCGGCCGCCTGCAACAACCCGTAGAAGGCCCAAGCGGCAAGTGCCGTTGCACCGATCGCGACCGCGACGAGCCCCCATCCAACGCTCACCTGAAAAAAGTCGCCATCGGCGCTGAGCGAAGCGATGCGGCCGATGTCGTAGATCGCGACCGCGACCGCAAGGACCCCAAGCCCAAAGACGCCGCCCCGCCACCGGCCGAGGATGATCGGCGGCAAAGCGAGAATCGCGAGGATCAGGGTGATTACCCCGTCGCCCTTGATGCCGGAGACGGCGATCAATCCGGCGTCGAACCACGTGCCGAAGCTCCCGAAGAGCACGAGCGCCGCCGCGAGCATGCCGAGCAGCTGATCGACCGAGATCGTCAGGCTGACCGACGCCGCTCCGGCCGCACTATCGCCCGATACGAGAGGCGACGGGGCCAGTGGCTCGTCCGCCTTGGTGATCGTCACCGGTTCCGAGTTCGGGGTGGTCTCCTCGCTCACGACGGCACACTAGCCGCGATCTCGTCAACGGGCAACGCCACGCGCTGTCTCGCGATCACCACGCTGCGCCCGGGTCCGTCCTGGCCATCTGGCGCACGAGCTAACTACGCCTGCGTAGTCTGTGACAGGCATCACCGGTCGGGACGCTGGCGATGTCTCTCCCGAAGCGTTTGGAGCCCTGAATGCCAGACCGTCGCCACCTTCGCCTGCTCGTCACGACGACCATGGCCATCGCCGCCGTCGGCGGCGGGATCGCCGCGTCGCCAGCGGCGGCCGTCAGTTCGACGGGCCGGATCCTGCCGGCCGACATCGACAAGCTGCCGCGCGGTGGGGCCATCGAATACGGCAACGCGACGGTCAAGCTCAGCAGCAAAGCCGCGGGCAGGCTCAAGTCAGCCGGCACGACGCTCAAGGCGACGGGCGACGCGACGATCAAGCCGAAGCTCTGGGAGTTCGAGGCCGTCGAAGACAGCGGCCCGCTCGACGTGACCCAGATGGTCGGCGCGGCCGGCGCCTCCGGCGGGTTCACCGCCAAAGGCAAGAAGGGCACCGTGAAGGTGAGCGCGATCGTCTTCCAGCCGGGCGGGACGAACAAGAACGTCGTCGCCAAGATCGGGGGCAAGCTCGTCGAACTCGGCACGCTCAAAGGCGGCAAGGCGAGCTTCAGCCGCCGCGCCGACGGCCTGCTGAGGAACGCCAAGCTCTCCTTGACGGCCAAGGGCGCCAAGGCGCTCAACGCCAAGACCGGCGGCGGCTTCGCGGCCGGCGCGTTCGGCACGGTGCAGCTCAAGTTCACGACGCGCGAGCTGCCGCTCAAAGAGGGCGTCGCCAAGCTGACGCTCGCCCCCGGCCTACTCGACACGCTGACCGCCAACGGCCTCACCATCACGACCACGCCCCCGGCGAGCCGCGAGGGCAACGTCGTGTCGATCCAGCTCACTGCGGGCGCGTTCGACCCGGAGAACGTGACGGGGCGCCTGCAGCTCGAGGGCAAGGTCACCGTCGGCAAACCCGGCACCAGCGTCGACCTGTTCGGCTGGCGCGGCGTCGTGAACGCCAAGCAGAAGGAGCTCTTCGGCAACGTGAACGAGAACGTCGCGGCCGTCGTCGCCGACGTCGACGTGACGGACTTCACCGCGCGCTTTGAAGGCTCGCAGTTCATCGCCACCGGCGCCAAGCTCAAGCTCAGCGGGATCGCCGCGAACACGATCAAGCAGCAGTTCGGCACGGTCGTGGCTGCGGGCACCGAGATGGGCACCGTCGAGATCACCGGCTCGCTCTCGGGCAAGTAGGTCCCGCCGGGCAGGGCGCGGAGCTGGCTCCGCGCCCCTCCTAGGGCCCCGAGCTGAGCGTGAAGGTCCAGGTCGACGTGTACGTGCCGGTGTAGGTGGTGGCTGGAATCGCCAGCCGCCACGTCGGCGTGATCGTCTGCGCCCCGAGGCCGGTGTTGACGGCGGCGTTGTAGAGCTTCTGCGCCGTGGGGGCGCTCGCGGCCGCTGGCAGCGTGAACGGGTAGGTGACGGAGTTCGTCGCCAGTGTGCAGGTGGTCGCAGCCTTGCACGCGAGCGATGGCGCCGAGAGGATCGTCGTGGCGTTGTTGGGGAGCGTGCGCGAGCCGGTCGTGAACGTGGTCGACGTCACCGAGATCGACCAGCCGTTGCCCGACCCGGTCGCATCGGCGACGGTGAGCGGCTGCGCCGCAGTCACCACCTGATCGGCGTTCGTCAGGGCCGTGCTCGGAAAGGTGACGCCGCCCGGGGTGCCGTCGATAAACGAGAGCGTGCCCGGGGTGAGCGCGAGATCCACGTCGAGGTCGCCGTTCGGGGGCTGCGGCGCCCCGTAGCGGTACGGCTTGCCGATCGCGTCGCCGGCAAACGCGGCGCCCGTGCCGGCCCAGCCGACCGAGTACATCGCCGCGGCCGAACCGGTGTTCTCCGTCGTCCAGCTCGAACCGCCGTTGTCGGTGAACGAGCTCTGGTTCGCGACGCCGACGGCCACGCAGCGCGTCTCCGTCACGCAGTCGATCGCGTAGATGTCGGGCGTCGTGCCGCTCGTCACGTTCGACCAGTTGGTTCCGCCGTTCGAGGTCTTGCCGATCGTCCCGTCGGTGCCGCCGGTGTAGCAGACCTGCAGCGAGGGGCACGAGATGCCGTGGGTGTACGGCGAGAGCACGTCGGAGATCTGCGCGGCGGTCGCCACCTGCGACCACGTGTCGTTGGCTGCCTGCTTCTTGTAAACCGCCCCGGCCGCCGTGATCGCGAAACAGACCGTGGTGGAGGGGCAAGAGACGCTGAAGAGGCCGGCGCCGCCCGTCTGCGTGGCACCGACGGGCCACGTGGTCCCGCCGTCGGTGGTCTTGCGGATCGCCCCGGTGCCGGAGACGGCGTAACAGACCGATGTGGAAGGGCAGTCGATGCCGTACAGCGCCGGGAGCCCGGTCGAGACGGTCGTCCAGCTCGCGCCGAGGTTGGTCGACCGGTAGACGTTGCCGTTGTCGCTCGTGGCGAAGCACAGCGTCGTGCTCGGGCAGTCCATTCCCCAGGTCGAGTCCGTGAGGTCGGCGGCCGACGCCGTCCACGTCGTTCCGCCGTTCGTCGTGTACTGGAACCTGCCGGTGTTGTTCTCCTGCACGCAGGTCGTGCTGGTGGGGCAGGAGGTCGTGCCGATGATCACGGCGGTCAGCGCCGAGGTCTGCCCCGACCAGGCCGCCTGCGCACCCGTGGGCAGCAGCGCGAGCAGCACGAGGGCGGCGAACGCCGCAACGGCGTGAGAGGCGTTCGCGGTGCGCCTCACGGCCCGGTCACCAGCGACAGGGTCCACGTCGAGCTGTAGGTGCCTGACCGGGCGTTGGCAGGAATGGCGATCGCCAAGGCGACCGACATGTCGATCGCGCCGGTGCCGGCGTACGCGCCCGCGGCGGCGCTGAAGATCTTCGCGGCCGTCGGAGGGCTGGCGGCAGCCGGGATCGTGACGGGATAGGTGACGGAGTTCGCCGGCAGGCTGCAGCTTCCAGCGCCGGCCGTCCGCGTGACGCCGGTGACCGTCGTCGCCGTGGTCGGGAGCGTGTACGACCCGTTCGTCAGCGTGGTCGAGGTGGCCGTGAGCTTCCAGCCGGTGCCGGTGCCGGACTGATCGTCGCCGGTGAGCGAGAGGGTCGTGGTCGCCGTCTGGTTGGCACCGGTGAGCGCCGTGCTCGGAAACGTCAGCGTCGACGGAGCGGTGAGACCGAGCCCGCCGCTGGTGCATGCCGCATCGGCCGAGGCGGCAGCCAAACCCGCAGCGGCGACGGCGACGATCCACGCCGCCGCAAGTCGGAGCAAGACCCGCGCCTGCCCCATCGCGTCAGGCACCCGGCTGGCGGCGCCTCAGGAAGAACGCCATGAGGCCGGCGGTCAGCAACGCGACCATGACGAGCAGGCCGGCGATCCCAAGCCACGGCACCGACGCCTGCTGCACGATGACGGTCGGCTTCGCCGGCTCAGGCTGATCCGGGGTGCCGAGCAGCGTCGTACCGAGCTCGGCCGAGGCCTGCACGGCCGTCGGCTCGCCGCAGTTCTTAGCCTGCACGCCGACCTCGTAGCTTCCAGACTGCAGGGCGGTCGGCCACGGCACCGGGAAGTCGATGGCGGTACCGGGGAGCACGGTGTCGAGCTGGCGGGTGACGAGCTGCTGCTTGGTAGCGCCCCCCGCGAGGGTGACCTCCAGGAGCGGCTTGCAGAGGTTGTTCCCGGTGTTCGCCAGACGCACGACGACCGACGGGACCTTCGTCCCCGGAAGCGCCTTCAGCGAGACCTTGCCGAGCTCGAGCGCGGTCTCGGTGGGTCCGTCGACGATGATCTGCACGCCGACGACCACGCGGATGATCTGCGTGATCGACAACCGGGACTTGCTGTGCGTGCGGTGGGCGTCCTGGATCGCGATGCCCGCGAGATGATCGCCAGGGTGCGCGCGCTTGGGGATCTTCAGCTTGAACGGGATCCGCACCTGCTCCCCGGGCGGAAGGTCGATGCTTTTCGTCGGCAGGTCGATCCACGAGCCGGCGTGCTTACGCGGGTCGTCGCGGTTGGCGTAGACCGAGCCTGAGGTGGTTCCGGTCAGACCGTCGACGGCGTCGAGCAGCAGGTGCTTGCGATGCTTCGAAAGGTTCTCGATGACCACCGACTGTCGGCGGTCGGTGCCGCGCTCGACGTGCAGCCGGAAAAACGTCCCGCGCTTGTCCTGCGGGGCGTTGTCGGAGGGGCGGGCGGCAAACGCACCCGGCTCGTTCGCAGCGGCGTGCGCGATCGACGCCGGACCGGTCGCGGCGAGCACCGCCACGGCGGCCAGCAGGATGCGCCGTGCGCTCACGGCCCGCTGACCAGGCTGAGGGTCCACGTCGACGTGTAGGTGCCGACGGCGGCCGTGGCCGGCACGAGGAGGCGCCACGTCGGCGTCACGGTCATCGCCCCGGTGCCCGTGCTCGTGGCCGCGTTGTACATCTTCGTCGCTGCTGGGGCGACGGCGGCCGCCGGCAGCGTGTACGGGTAGCTGATCGAGTTGGTGGGCGTCACGCAGCTGATGCCTGCGTCGCAGGCGACGGCGGGCGCGGTCGTGATCGTGGTCGAGCCGTTTGGCAGGCTCACCGTGCCGTTGTTGAACGCCGTCGACGTCGCCGTGACGTTCCACCCGGCGCCGCTTCCGCGCGCATCGCTGATGTCGAGCGTCTGCGTTTGCGACGACGTCTGGTCGGTGCCGTTCAGCGCGACCGGCGGGAAGGTCACCGGCGTGGGCGAGGCGTTGATGAATGACAGCGTGCCCGCGGTGACCGTCTCGCTCGCCGCAGCCGTGGCGGCGTTTGCGGCGGCGGGCAGGGCGGCGGGCGCGAGGGCGAGAGGCGCAGCGACGAGCAGCGCTGCACGGCGGTGGGAGAGGAACATTGGTCCGTTCGGGGTCAGGGAGCGAAGGGGTGTCGCTCACTGGGTCATCGGCGTTACCCGGCCGCGCTTTCGGCGGGTTGGCGTATGAAGATCACCGAGTTTTTGAGGTTTCACTTCGGTAACCGCGATCCTCCCCCGTGATTCGGCGCAGCAGGCTGCCTGGCCGCCCGACCGAACGGCCGAACACGAACATCGTCCAAGTGTCCAGACTGGGCGAGGTGCGTACAGTCGAGCGCATGTCCACAGAGCGCAAGACCGTTCCCGCCGCCGGCAACTGGGGCGACATCGTCGGCTACAGCCGCGCCGTCCGCGTCGGCCAGACGATCCACGTGGCCGGCACCACGGCCCCCGGCGACGACGTCGGCACGCAGACCGCCGGCGCCCTGGAGATCGCGCTCAAGGCGATCGCTGAGCTCGGCGGCACCCGCGAAGACGTCGTCCGCACGCGTCTGTTCCTCACGAACATCGACGAGTGGGAGGCTGCTGGCCGCGCCCACGGCGAGTTCTTCAACGCCGTCCGTCCGGCCAACACCATGCTCGAGGTGTCGCGGCTGATCGACCCGGCGCTGCTCGTCGAGGTCGAGGTCGAGGCGATCTTGCCCGAAGGCCGCTAGCGGCAAGCAGGGCACGGACGCCCGGCACTCCAGCGGCACCGAGCCCAGGCCGATGACTCGGACGTGAGCGTTCCGCCGCCACCGAACGAGCGCGAGCTCGCCGACACCATTCCGGGCGCGGTGCCGCACAGCGTCTACGAGGGTGTGCAGCGCCCGAGCGAGCCGACGCTCGGCATCCCGCCGCTCTCACCGCCGCCGCCGAGCAGACCCAGTGCGTGGAACGCGCCCGCGTTCGTCATGCTCGCGGTCTTCCTGGCGGCGCTCACGGCGCTCGTCTGGCCGCAGTACCGCGCCCGCGCCGTGGAGGCGAGGGTCAAACCGCTCGTCCAGGCGTTGGCCCAGCGCGACGCCAGCGCACGCTGCCCCCGGTACGTGACCGCGATCTTCACGAACGTCGGGTCGGTCAGCCTCGACGCCAACGGCAACCCGGCCGACCGCACCGACCTCACCGGCCCGATCTGCGACGCCCTGCGCCACCTCTACACCGACGAGGGCCGCGCCGAGATGCAGTGCCTCGTGACCGACGGCCGCTGCCCCGAATCGGCACGCCGGTCAGTGGTTGCGCTCGCGGTCGTCGCCCACGAGGCGATGCACCTGCGCGGCATCCTCGACGAGGCCGCGGCCGAGTGCGCGTCGATCGGCGAAGGCCAGCGGTCAGGCGAGCTCGTGGGCCTGAGCGCCGAACAAGGACGCATGATCGGCTACCTGCACCTCAAAGCGCTGAACCCGTCGACGCCGCACCAGTACGCGGTCTCGCCAGCGAACTGCGACGCCGCCCGTGACCTGATGGCCAATCCGCCGGGGACCGAGGAGCAGCGTTCCCTGCTCGTCACCCTCACCGAGCAAACCTGGACGAACCTGGGCGAGTGACGCCGCCAGGCGCGAGCGGTTGCGCCACGATGGCCCCGGCCCGGGTAGGCTAGCCAGCAATGAGTGGACCCTCGGAGCGGCGCGGCTGGCGGATCGAGTTCGGGCAGAATCCGCGTCGGCGCCCCGGCGCCCCGGGTGGCCCGGGCG
>JAEZDB010000510.1 GCA_023429855.1 Actinomycetes bacterium | reverse complement strand
CCCCACCTCCCCCCCCCCCCGCGGGCGCGGGGCGGCGGGCGCGGCGAGGGGCGCGACCTCGTGGTGGCCGCCGGTCTCGCTGCCGACCGTGTGCTGCTCGGCGGTCTCGTCGATGGTGCTGGGCCCGTGCCCGGAATTGCCTTCACTCACGCGTCCCAATCTACGGCCGCTGCGGGAGCAGCGCGACCGTAGTTGGCCCTACGTTCACCAGGGCTTTACACGAGCGCGCCAGCCGTGCGTCTACGTGCGCCAGGTCGCGGCGACGCGGCGCTAGGCGGCGGCTGCGCCCAGTCGCCGGAGGAACTCGTCCGGGACCTCGCCCTCGACGCGCACGGGCGTGTCGATCAGCGGGCCGTTCTCCCAATCGGCGCGGAGCATGCCGTAGACGTGCACGTCGAGCTGCTGCCCGTCGTGGCGGTGCCAGCCGCGCAGGAGCCCCTCGTTGAGGAACCCCACCTTCTCCAGCGCGCGCACGGAGCGGCCGTTCAGCGGGTTGGCGTAGGCGCCCAGGCGCGCGAGTCCGAGCAGCTCGAATGCGAGGTAGGCCATGAGCGCCTTGCTCTCGGTGTTCGCACCGGTGCCCCACGCGCTGGCCGCCAGCCACGAGCCGACCATGGCGCGCCGGTCGCGAAACGAGAACTCCGAGAGCCCGGTGATCCCGACCGGACCCTGGTCGCGGTGGACCTGGATCAGGTCGAGCTGGGTGGCATGCGCCCGCTGCTCCGGCAGCCGGTCGAGGTAGGCCCGCGCTTCGGCCGTCTCCTGGTAGGGACCCCACGAGAACCAGCGGGTCACGGCCGGGTCGCTGGCAAGACGGTAGAGCGCGGTCGCGTCGCCGGCAACGGGAATGCGCACCGTCATCGACGGGCCGTGGAGCGCGAGGTGATCGGAAACGTCGGGCATCGGGGGCAGCCTAGATCAGCGGGTCCGGGAGGCCCGCCCCGGCACATCGGTCCACTTCTTGAGGTACGCAAGCGTTCCTCCAGCACGACGCCCCCTGCGGCATTAGCCTGGTGCGGCGTGCCGGCCCGTTCCCCCGACCTCCGGCCTTCTGAGAGGACTTTCCCGTCGTGAGCGCTCCCGAGCTCAGGGTCCAACAAGCCATGGCCACCGTGCTGCGGCTCGTCCATGAAGCCGCCGTGCTGCAGGCGCGCGTGCTGCTGCCCGAAGACGGCGATGCTCCGGCCACGATCGTGAGCTTGGAGCCCCATGGGCCGTTGCTGGTGGAGCGCCCCGAGGGCACGGTCGAGGTCCCGCACGAGGAGCTGCCGCACGGCTCGGAGCCCGACGTCGTCATGCCGGTCACGCCGGAGCTTGGGCCGTATCCGCCCTTCGAGATCAACGAAGCCGACGGCACGGTCACGGGGATGATCGGGGCGCTCGGCGGTCTCGGCGACGTGCTCACTCGCCTGTCGGCCGCCATGGGCGAGGGCGCGGTCGTCGCCTGCGACCTGCGCACCACCGACCCTTCCCGGCCCCTCGGCGTGATCGCACGCGCCGGCGAGCCGGTCATTGCACTGCTGGGGGACGACGCCTACGAGATCCCCACGTGACCGATCGACTCACGGCGGGCCGTATTCCGGCCTCCGGTACCCCAGGCCAGACGAGCAGCCGGCGGGTGCACATCCCGATCGCGGGCCCCATGGTGCTCGCGGGCGTGCTCCTCGTGGCGAGCTGGGTCACGGTGAACTGGGCCATCGGCTCCTCGCGCGACGCGCGTGAGGATGCACGCCGGCTTGCGATCGTGTCGACGCAGGCCGACGCGCTGCTCGACACGCGGACGCTCGGCACCAACGATCAGCCGCGCGAGCAGATGCAGCGCGCGTTGCGTATCGCTTCGGGCAACTACACCGTGCTCACGGCCGCCCTCTCTGAGCTGCCTGACTCGCCAGATTCGCGAAAGCTGTGGGCGCAGGTCGACAAGATCTCGCCGGTCGGCGCACCGCTGCAGCAGGCCGTCAACCGCGCCGACGCCGCGACGGTCGAGCGCATCGCTGCTGCTGTTCGGCCGCAGCTGGCGGCGCTGCAGGCGCAGAGCGACCAGTTCGGCAAGCACAGCCTGGAGCGCGCCGCGCACATCGAAGACGTCGCGCGGATCGCCAGCGGGCTGGCCCTCGTCATGGGATCTCTCGGCATCGGGCTCGTCGCACTCAGCTTCTCGCGGCTGCGCCAGCGCACGCTCGTCGAGCAGACGCGCGCCGAGGTCGAGGAGCGCACGTCGACCCGCCTCGACGCGCTCGTCAGCCATGCGACCGACGCCGTGATGGTCCTCGATCCCGAGGGCCGGATCACCTGGATCTCCAGCACGCCCTCGTTCCCGCTCGCTCGCTCGCCGCAGCAGGCGATCGGCCACTTCTTCACCGACCTCGTCCACCCCACCGACCGCAAGCGGGCCGCGCAGGCGTTTACCGAGCTGCTGTCGGAAGATGCGCTCGTCACGACGAGCCACCTGCGCCTCGCGACGGCCCAGGGCTCGCAGCGCCCGGTCGAGATCCGCGGCGAGAACCGCGTCAACGACCCGGCGATCGAGGGCGTGATCCTCACCGTCCACGACGTGTCTGAGCGGACGCTGCTGGAGGACCAGCTCGAGCGCCTCGCCTCGCGTGACCCCGTCACCGGCGTCGCCAACCGTGCGCAGCTCGAAGCGCACCTGCAGTCAGCGGTGATGCGCCGCGGCCGCCGTGGCGGCTTCGCTGCGCTGCTGCTCGTCGACCTCGACGACTTCCGCGCCGTGTCCGACACCCTCGGCCACGACGCCGGCGACGAGCTGCTCCGCCACGCCGCCCGGCGCTTGGAGCAGACCGCGGGCGACGGCGACCTCGTCGCGCGCCTCGACGGCGACACCTTCGCGGTGCTGCTCGACGACCTGCGCTCGGTCGGCGACGGACAGGCGCGTGCCAGCGCGATCCTGTCGGGCCTGCGGGGCCGCGCGAACGTGACCGGCGGCCACTCCGTCGACCTCGACGCCCACGGCGGACTGGCGTTCGGCGCCGTCGACCTGCCGTCGCGCGAGATCATCCGCCACGCCGACATCGCGCTGCTCGAGGCCAAGAGCCGCGGCGTCAAGCACGTCGTGTCGTTCACCGACCAGATGCGCAACCGCGTCACCGAGCGCGTCGAGCTCACCGGCGATCTGCGCCGCGCCACCGAGCGCGACGAGTTCGAGGTCGACTACCAGCCGATCGTCGACATCCTCACGGGCCGCACCGTCGGCGTCGAGGCCCTCGCCCGCTGGACCCACCCCCACCGCGGCCGCCTCGGCCCGGTCACCTTCGTCGACCTGGCCGAGCAGACCGGCCTGATCCGCCCGCTCGGCGAGCTGATCCTGCGCCAGTCCTGCCGCGAGATCGCCGACCTCATGCGCACGAGCCCCGGCGCCCTCGACTACGTGAGCGTGAACGTGTCGCCGCGGCAGCTCGAGGACGCCGGTCTCACCGAGGTCGTCGTCTCGGCGCTCGAAGACGCGGGCCTGGCCCCCGAGCACCTAATGCTGGAGCTGACCGAGCGCAGCATCGCGACCGACCCCGAGCGCCTCGTGGAGCGGCTCATCGAGCTGCGCTCGCTCGGCATCAAGATCGCCCTCGACGACTTCGGCGCCGGCTACTCCTTCATGTCGTTCCTGGAGGATTATCCGCTCGACGCCCTCAAAATCGACCGCTCGCTCTCCAAGTCGATGGCCGAGCGCAACGACGCCGCCCTCCTGCTCAAGGGCATCGTCGAGATCAGCGCCTCCGCCGACATGAAGGTGATCGTCGAAGGCATCGAGACCGAAGCCCAGCGCGACCGCGCCGCCGAGCTCGGCATCGAACTCGGCCAAGGCTTCCTCTTCGCGCGGCCCGCGCGGCTCGAGCAGCTCGCGTTCGCGTAGGGCGGCGAGGGGCAGGCCGCGAGTCTGCCGATCGACTCGCCTGAATGAGCGTGGTGGCAGCCGATGAAATGCTTCCGCACGGCGGTCGCCGCACCGCGCCCGACATCCTAAGTTATGTCAGGTTGGGGCTCGAGTGGCCCATCGCCCGCGACATTTCAGCGGGCGTCGCCCTGCCTGCGCGTCGCGCACGAGCCGCTGCTACGCGCGGGGCTGCGACGCATAGTCGCGGCGGTACGCTTGGATCTGCGCTGCGTACGCGCGGCGGAAGGCTCCGAGCCCCAGCGAGACGCCCAGCAGCGGCGCCAGGGCGAGAGCCCACGGCCAGTCCATCGCGTTGACGGCGACCAGTATCGCGTTGAAGCACGCGACACCGGCCGTCCACCGCGCGCAATACACGCTCTGGCTCTTGGCGGGCTTCGGAAGCTCGGGCTGCGGCAGCTCCACGGCCACAACCGTTGTGTAGTGGTGGTTGGGGCTGGACGTAGGTTGTGGCTATTCCAGTGGGACAACTGGATCGGTCGGCACGGCTTGGCGCCAGCGGCGGCCGTCGTAGAAGTTGCCACCGTTCTCGATCTGCGCTGCCCAGTACTCAAAGAGGTCGCCCATGCTCAAAGCCGCGACGAAGCCATCCTCTTCGCTGAGCACTACAGGTGCGGTCGGTCCTGCATGTGCGGTATCTACGAGGAGATAGCGCGGCGCCTGCTCGACGGCAAACGCTACCCAGCTCGGCTCATGTATCACCAGCGGGTCGTTGCGCCGCTCGATGGTGTCCTTGACTGCACGCGCCGGTGGTAGCAGCTCGAAGTACGGGTGAATCTCCCAGGCGCGGATGTTTGCCGGGCGGTCGGGCATGACGCCCCAGCGCCACAGCACGCGCAGCTCCGGTGGCGGGCTGAGGCCGAGCTCGGCGAACAACTCTTCGATCACGTCGTCGCTGAGCCCAGGCTCAATGACGTCGAGCAGCGGCCCGCCGACTCGCTGAGATGCCTCAGCGAACCGGTCAAGGAGGTCGGTGGTCAACGGCCGAGGTTGCGGGGTCACGTCGAACCGATTCCGCCTCCGTCACCACCACTGCTCGGGCAAATTGCGAATGTGGCGTCCGCGCTGGTCTGCAGCTTCTTGCCGTACTTCGCGCGCGGTGACGCATCGTCGGGTTCCGGCGTCGGGATCACCAAGTACGGGCTCCCGCCGGAGCCATTGGCGGCGGTTGTCGGATCGGTTCCACCTGGGAGGGTCCCGCCGCCAACCAGGCCGCAGCCGCCGGCCAGACGCCGCTCCCTGAGCCCGCCTTCGCTCGAGTTCTGGGAGCCGTTGATGCTCCGGATCGACGGAACAAGCGGAGCCCGGTAGCCACCTTGCTCGGTCCCGTAGTCAGAGAACTCGTCGCAGTGCTTCTTGTTGACATCAGTGGCGTCGCCGCACAGCTCGTCGTATCGCGGATCCTGCAGGTACCAGTAGCGGTTGCGCTGGATCGATCGCTTCAGCTTGCTGCTTTCGTAGTTGAGCACGAGCCAATCCGGTGTCGCCGAGACGTTGCGCTGATTGCTCCCGAAGAGGGCGTCGTAGTTGTGAAGCGCCTTTTCGGGAAGGTTCGCCCCGACGACCCAGATCGGGATCGACGGCTTGGAGCAGAACTCTGCTCCGAGGTGGACGCCTTGAGTGTCGGCGTCGGTCTCGTAGCTGAACGCCGCGGCCTTCATGCACGCCTCAGCGACGGCCCGGGCGTTGGCGGGGTTCAACCCGGTCGTCCCAGGGTGGTTCCGATCCAGCTCTTTGGCGATCGTCTCGAGGACGTCGTCGTACACCTCTCGCGGGACACCGCCGTCATCACCGCCGCCGCCGTCGCCGCCGCCGCCATCGCCGCCGGTTCCACCACCGCCGCCACCAGTGCCTGCGATCTGGTCGATAATCCAGGCCATGAACTCGGAGTGGTTGCCGGCACCAGCAGCGGCGGCGAGGGCCGCCAAGAGGGCGGCTTCTGTCTGGCCCGCTTGGCACAACCGCGCAGGGATCCCGACGGTGGACAGCCCGTCATAGGGCGGCGGGTTGCGGAAGACGATCGCGTCACAGGCCAACCGGGTGGCGGTGGCCGCTGCCAGAATGCGCCGCCAATCCCATCCAGCGACGACCCTCGCGACCGCGGGTTTGCTCCGGTCCAGAATCGTCGCTCCGTACGCGAGCGTGGCACGGAAGCGCACCTCGCACACGTCGCTCAAAACCTGCGGCGGCGCGTCGTAGTAGTGCTGGCAACGCAGCCGCTCAGCATCGCAGGTCTTGACGTACTCCCATTTGGGACGCGGCGCCGCGGGCTCGTATTTCTCCAGATAGAGCGTGACGCCATCTGGGACCGGCGTCTCCTTGATGTTGGAGATCCGCACGTCTATCCGCCCGGAGCTGATGTCGATCGGGAACGCCCTCATCACGTCGTGCACGACGGCTCTGGCGCGCGCGGGGAACGGAAGCACCGTGACGTCGAACATGTCGCCCTCTAGCACCACATCGGCCCCGAGCACCGTCTGTCCGACTAGGTGGTGGACCACCGGCTCGGTCTGGCTCATATCTGCCGCAATCGAGATCGGGCAGCTTTCAGAGTCGGCGCGGCACGTGCCCACGACCCGGCCGCCGGCCGTCTCGTCCCGCACGATGAGCCAATACGGGTACTCGGTCTGAAACGAGGGGCTGAGCGTCAGCTCAGCATCGCTGGGCGCGGTCACCTTAGTGGACAGTTCAGTCCGCATTAGCCCTGCGCTCAGCGGAAGCCTGGCACGGCCCTACGTGGGTGGGTGCTGGCACGGGCCCACGTGGGCGGCTGAGCGGTGCTGGGTGCGATACCCGCTTGGCCTCGGGCAACGCCGTGAAGGCTAGCTGGGCTCGCGAGCAACCGCGACTACGCGTCATCGATGTATCGCGTTATAGCGCTTTGCAATATGGGCTACGTCAATCTCGCGAGCGCCCTGCGGAGCCCGCGAACGACCAAAGGGCCCCGCTCGCGCGGGGCCCCCAGAAACAGCCGAGGCGCGGCGCCCGATTCGGAGATC
>JAEZDB010000438.1 GCA_023429855.1 Actinomycetes bacterium | reverse complement strand
CCGCCGTACCGCGGGCCGCCGGCTCGCAAACGATCGTGGCCGAGTGGCGGGCCCGCCTCGCCGACAGCGCGCCGGCGGCAACCGCCACCGCGACGCTCACCGTCGCGGCGGCCACCACGCTGCGCGCACCAAAGAAGGTCAAACGCCGCAGCCGCGTCACGTTCAGCGGCGCGCTGCTCGGCAAGGCCGGTCTGCTGCAGAAAGTGCCCGTGCGCCTGCAAGTGCAGGACGGACGGCGTTGGTGGACCTTCGCCACCGCGAGCACCGACGCGGCGGGCCGCTGGGAGACCACCGCCAAGTTCGCCAACCGGCCTGGTACCTACGTCGTCCGAGCCAAGATCGACAGCGCCACCACGTACCCGTTCGCGGGTGGCACCAGCACGAAGCACGTGCGCGTCAAGGTCCGTTAGCGCGTCGCACGTCGCGCTGGTCCGGCTCCCGTTAGGGTCGCGCGAGTGTTCCGCCTGGCCCGCTTTGTTCTGCTTGTCGCCTGCAGCGCCGGTGCGGTCTCGCTTGGTGGCTGCGGCAATGACGACCCCGCCACCGAGGCGGTGGCCGGGACGAGCTACAAAGCCTCAGAGGTCTGCAGCCTGCTCGCGGTTGAAGCGGTGGCGGAGGTCCTGCCAGGCGCCAAGATCGACACGGCGCTTCCGACGCCCTACAGCTGCTTCTATGCCGCCGACGGTGGCGATGTGATCCTGACGGCTACCTCGCCCGACCGCGTGATGGAGGACTCCCCCGATCGAGGGCCGGGGACGGAGCGCATTACCACCGACGAGATGTACGACATGGCGCTCTCGGGCGCCACCGACAACGGCGCTGACGACGTCCGCGAGTTCCCGAGCATCGGCACCGACGGCAAAGTGGCGGTCAACGCTGGCGACGCCGAGATCACCGCCGTCTGGCGCCGCGGCGATGAGGTCTACGACGTCCAGTTCTCCTTCTGGGACGGTTCCCCGAGCGACGCCGTCGACATCGCCAAGCAGCTGGCGAAGGCCGTCAGACCGCTCAGCTGACCCAAGTCGTCGGGACGCATCGTCCGAGGCGCGCCGCGCCGAGCCCCCTGCGCCCGCTACTCTTGGCGATTCACCGCGCGTTCGGCCACCTGAGTCCGGCCGCGTGAGCACGAGTCGTGATCGCTTACCCGCAGTCGGTAAGCACTGATAGCCGGCCACCCGGCGCCTCCCCAGGGGCGCGCCGAGCCAGTGCCGCGCAAGGAGAACCATGGGCCGCTACACCGGACCTGTCGAAAAGCTTGAACGCCGCGAAGGCGTCGACCTCGGCCTCAAGGGCCAGCGTCGCCTCGCCCGCAAGACCTCGCTCGAGCGCCGCGGCCCCGTGCCGCCCGGCCAGCACGGCATGCGCCGCCGCACGAAGACCTCGGTCTACGCCGTGCAGCTCCGCGAGACGCAGAAGCTCAAGATCGCCTACGGCGTTCGCGAGAAGCAGTTCCGCCGCTACGTCGCCGCCGCCACCGGCCGCCGCGACGTCACCGCCGGCGAGGCCCTCCTGCAGGCCCTCGAGTCGCGCCTCGACAACATCGTCTACCGCCTCGGCTTCGCCGCCACCCGCGCGCAGGCCCGTCAGATCGTCGGCCACGGCCACATCCTGCTCGACGGTCGCCGCGCGACCATCGCCTCGATGCGCATCAAGCCCGGCCAGGTCGTCTCCGTCCGCGCCGGCTCCCCGGTCGAGCCGATCGCCCGCCAGGCAGCCGCCGACGTCGGCCGCGTCCCGGCCTGGCTCCTCGCCGACCACGACGCCCTCTCGGGCTCCGTGCTCCGCGTCCCGGTCCGCTCCGAGATCGCGATGCCCGTCACCGAGCAGCTCGTGATCGAAAAGTACGCGCGCTAAAACGCGCACGGCATCCAAGCCTTGCGAAGGCCGTCGTCCTGGGGATGCCCGGGGCGGCGGCCTTCGTCGTGGTAGGGCTGCCGTAGCCTGATCGGGATCGTGGACGTCGTCGCCAGCGAACCGGGATTCGACCCCGGCTCGACCGAGCCGCTGCTGTACGCGCTCGGCGGCGTGGCGCTGCTTGCCGCAATGCTCGCGCTCTCCAACCAGCGCGGGCGGCTCTACAGCGCCAGCGTGGTCTACCTCGCGCTCGGCGTGGCAGTCGCCGCGATCGTCGAACTGCTCGGCGTCCGCTGGCTCGACCCGCTGCGCGACGCGTCGGTGATCAGCCACGCCAGCGAGGTCGCCGTGATCGTCGCGCTCTTCGGCACCGGACTTGCGCTCGAACGCCCGCTCGGCTGGCGCAACTGGGCGTCGACCTGGCGGCTGCTCGGGATCGTGATGCCGCTCACGATCGTCGCCGTAGCCGCCTGGGGCAACACCGTGATGGGACTCTCGATCGGCGCCGCGATCGTCCTCGGCGCCACCCTCGCGCCGACCGACCCGGTACTCGCCGGCGACCTCGGCGTCGGGCCGCCCGGCGAACCCGACGACAGCGAGCCGCGCTTCGCGCTCACCTCCGAAGCAGGTCTCAACGACGGCCTGGCGTTCCCGTTCGTGATGCTCGGGCTGCTCCTCGTCGGGCCCGCCACCAGCGACCGCTGGGCAGCGCCGTGGATCCTCGGCGACGTGCTCTGGGGCGTCACCGTCGGCCTCGCCGTCGGTGTCGCGCTGGGCCTCGGCCTTGGAGCCGTCTACCGCTACTGGCGCGGGGCCGGCCACGTGCGCTCGACCTTCGACGCGTGGATCGCGATCGCGGCGGTGTTCGCGGTCTACGGCGCCACCGAGGTCCTCGACGCCTACGGCTTCCTGGCGGCCTTCGCTGCCGGGATCGCCTTCAACCACAAGGAGCAGGACGCCGAGGCCGACCGGCGCGTCCACCGCGGCGCCCTGCTCGCCGAGAAGGTCGGAGAACTTGCGCTCGTGCTGCTGCTCGGCACGCTGCTGTCGACGGGCGGCCTGCGCCTTCCCGGTCTCGAAGGGTGGCTGCTGATCGCCCTGCTGCTCGTCGTCGTGCGTCCGCTGCTCACGCTCATCGCCTTTGTGGGATCGGCGCTGCCGCTACGCGAGCGCCTGTTCGTCGGCTGGTTCGGCGTCCGAGGCATCGGCTCGCTCTACTACGCGACCTTCGCCGCCGCGACCGGTCTGCTGCCCGACGACGCGGCGCGGATCATCCTGTGGACGGCGCTGTCGGCGGCGAGCGTGTCGATCGTCGTGCATGGCCTCAGCGCCGAGCCGCTCGTGCGGCGCTGGCTCGGCGATGCGGCCACGCCTGGCGACGAGGCGGCGCAGGCGCGCGAGGACCGCGCCGCCCGCGGTTAGGCGACCGCGCTTGCCGACCGTGCGGCGTCGGTGCGGCGCGTCATCGTGAGGATCAGGTCGTTGATCAGACGCGGGTCGTCGTGCATCGGCACGTGGCCGAGGCCCGGCAGCGGGATGAAGTCGACAGACGGCCACTGCTCGACCCAGCGCGCGGCGGAGCTCAGCGGCAGGATCCAGTCGCGCGTACCCCACAGGATCTGCGCGGGACCGTCGTAGGACGGCACGTCGATGCCGCGGTCGCCGGGGATCGCGCTGGCGAGCGTCGCCTCAAACCCGCGACCGACGGCGCAGCCGCGCACGAGCTCCAGGGCGTAGTCGGCCGACACGTGCCACGGTTTGCCGAGCATCTGGATCAGGAACGCCGCCCGTAGCGCGCGAACCTTAAGCAGCTGCGGGGCGATCGGGGCGATCAAGCGCGAGCCGTAGTACGCGCCGCGCAGCAGCAGCTTGGTGGCCGTGAGGTAGGGGCCGTAGGTCTGGCCGGCCGGCGAGACGCCGTGGAAGCTGAGGACGCGCCCGCTCCTGAGCAGCTCGGTCGCAACGGCGCCGCCGAGCGAGTTGCCGGCCAGGTGGAACTCGTCGATGCCGAGGTCGTCGAGCAGGTCGAGGATCGACTTGGCGAAGTGCTCGAGCGACGGCTTCGCCACGCCCTGGTCAACCGAGCCGCCGAAGCCGGGCAGGTCGGGGGCGATCACGTCGTGGCGCTCCGCGAGGCCCGCGATCATCGGCAGCCAGCACTGCCAGGTGGCGCCGATGCCGTGCACGAGCACGAGCGGCGAGCCCGACCCCTCGCGGTGGTAGTTCAGAGGCTTCGCGCTGGCCATGGGCGCGAGTGTAGCTCGCCGCGCGATCGTTGGGAACGCTTCGGTACCAAAACCGGAGGCCGGCTCGATCTACTCTGGAGACCGATGGAGTCGAACGGCGTGCAGGTGTGGTGGGCGGCGTGCCGGCCGCTCGAGGAGCTCGACCGCAGTGCGCTCTCGGCAGCGGAGCACGCGCGGGTCGACCGCCTGGGGACGGGCCCGGCCCGAGAGCGCTCGGCGCTGGCGCGCGTGCTGCTG
>JAEZDB010000423.1 GCA_023429855.1 Actinomycetes bacterium | reverse complement strand
GGCCCATGCGGGCCGGGGACTCTTGGTTTGCTGGGTTAGGCGTCGCCCCGCAGGGCTTCGGCGATCAAGGCCTCGGCCGTCTCGTCGTCGCAGATGACGGCGTGCTCGGCCTCCCACCCCTCGCCCGCCGCTGCGGCGTAGCGCTCGGCAAGGTCGAGCCTGCGGAACACTGCGGCCGGGTGCTTGTCGGAGGGCACGACGTGCACCAGCGGCCGGCCGATGACGTGATCGCCCGCGGCGTCCACGATCGCGTCGACCGGGTGCGTCTCGATCTCGCCGGCAAGGTCGACCTGCAAGGTGCGCCCCTCGTGATCGGTGACTCGAAACGACGCCGCAAGCGAGCCCGGGCGCGTGATGTGCGCCAGCGCCCGACGCGCTGCGTCCTCGGCGTCTCGGGCGATCGCGATCGGCATCGCCCACGTCACCAGGTACTCGTCGCGCTTCATGCCCGGCCCCCGGTCCGCAGCTCCTCGAGCGTCTCGGCGTTCCACAAGCGCGGCGCCTCCTCGATGCCCGGCAGCGATGCAAGGAGGGCGTCGCTGAGGTGCTGCACGACGGCGAACGCGAGCGAGCTGCTCCACTCCGGGTGCTCGCACGCCTGGTTGCTGTAGCCCCGGATCAGGGCCGCGGCCTCCGCGCACGTTGGCGTGTACTCGGGATCGGTCCACTCGTAGAGCTCGCGCCACTGCTCCCCCGTGCCGGGCAGGCTGCCCGACTCGATCGTGTCGGGGTAGACGTGCATCACCGAGCGCACGTTCTCGATGCGCAGCACGTCGCCGAGCTGGCTGGGGTCCATCTCAAACGGGCCGGCATCGGTAGCGACGAGCTGGAACATGACGCCGGCGAGCACCCTGCGGACGCTGTCGGGGCTCGTGCCGGTCAGGATCTCGATCGCGCGGTCCTCAGGGCTAGGCTCGGTCGAGCCGTCGGCCGCCGGCACCCACCACCGCAGCGGAAGCCAGCCGACGCCACGCGGCCCCACCATCGCCAGCCGCACAAGCAGATCGATGTGGACCTTGTCGACGACGAAGCAGCTCATCGTGTCACCTCGCCCGCGTCCAGTGCGTCGGCCTCAGTCGCGAGAATCACGAATGCCGCAAGCTGCTCGCCGGCGTCGGTGCCCTCGACCTCGAGAACAGCGAACTGCGTCCTGAGGATCGCTTCGGCCGCCGCTTGACGCTCGGCGAAGCGCTTGGGGTTCTTGCCCCGCATCTCCTCGATCATCGATTCCGGAAACCGGACCGGCAGCGCCGCGCGCTTGACCGGAGCCGGCAGGCCGTCCGCGGTGATCTCTGCCGGCACGAGCTTGGTGCCTTTCCTCGGGCACAGCAGGAGGACCTGACGGTCGTTCCCGCCGTTGGCGACCTTGTAGTCGCGATGGAGCGACTTCCACTCCTCTGAGGTCAGGGTGACGCGAAGAACCGCGCCGTCCTGGTCGACGACCTGATGCATGTCGGACTCACTTCCGATCGGACGGAGGCGGCCCGTTGGCCCAAACCGCTCCCGTGGTGTGTTGCACCTCCGATTCTATCAAACTCCGGACTCCGGTCCGGAGTTATTAGGAGCGTCTTGGCGCCAACAACGCCGAGACACACGGGGCTGGGTCAGACCTCGACCTGGCCATCGGACCACCGACCGGTGCTCGGGCGGTCCGTCACGGGACTCGAGTCGCCGTCCAAGACGCGCCGCGAGGGGCAGTCGCAGCCGTCTTGCTCGATCGGGCAGCACCCCCACCCGCTGAGGGTCTGAGCGCAGAATCCGGAGGTCTTGTCGCGCGGAGGCGCCGGGGTGTCGTTGGTAGGTTCGCTGTGCATGTCGGGGTCCTTTCCCGTGTGCGTGAGCGGGCGCCCTCCTTCACCTTGGGCGCCCGCTCGTCTTGGTAGGTCTGGCTAGAACAGGCTCGGCTGAAGCTCGGCCTGGAGAGCCGCGTCGCGCTCGGCCCGCAGGAGCGCACGGATCTGGCTCCACTTGATCTCCCAGCGGCCCTCGTCCTGGCTGTAGGGCTTGGGCTGCGGGGCGTACGCCTGGTGGCCGGGGTTGTGCTGTTGGTAGCGGCGGGGCTTCCAGAAGCCGTGCCATTCGCGATCGCTGGCCATGCCTTCGGCGCTCGGACGTCGAGCGTTGATCCCGCGGCCGTCGTGGCCGATGTGGTGACTGACGAGAGGGTCGCTCTCGTCGGTGAACGACCCGCTACCCATGCTGCTCATCGAGTAGGGCCACTCCCCCGTCTCGATGAACCGCTCAAGCTCCTCGGCGCTCATCTGCTGGCGCACGTAGGCCAGGGCCATCTCGCCCTCATGCTCGGTGGCCTGGACCTTCGGGGGTGCGATGTACTGCCCGTGTCGCGCCGTCATGTTGGCCGGCTTGTGGTGGTCCGCCCAGACCTCGGCCCACGCAGCTGCTCGCTCGGCCTCCTGCTCGGTGAGCGGGCAGAGGCAGTGCGGCTCGTCGTAGGCCCACCGGATGGGGCGCTGCCATTCGTGATCGGTCTGCATCGCGGGGTCCTTTCCCGTAGTCCTGAACGCTCGGCCTTCACTCCGTGCGCGCTCTCATCTTAGCACACTCTGTAAAGACAATGTCTTTACGCTGTAAAGAATAAAGGTTGCAAGACAGACAGAAGCAAGCTAGGGTCTGTGCATGTTCTGTATTGCGTCTTTCAACGAGAAGGGTGGGGTCGGTAAGACCACGTCCACGATCGGCCTCGCGGGCGCCGCTGCGGCCGCCGGACTACGTGTCGGTGTCGTGGACCTCGATCCGCGCTTCACTGCGACCACCTGGCTCCAGGCCCTGCCCGAAGATCCCAAGCGACACGTGGGCGCGATCCTGGCCAACGAGGACCCGACGGGGTGGGCGAACGAGATCGCGATGCCATGCAAGTGGCAGGGAGACCTGGACATTCAGGTGCTGCCGGGTTCGCGGAAGGTCGCCAACCGCGAAAAGAACTTCGACGACCAGGCGGAGGGGCGCCTCAAGGCCGCGTTTGAGGGCTGGGACCGCGACCTGGTCATCATCGACGTGCCGAACCGTCAGGGCGGCATCCTGCTGGCCAGCGCCCTCACCGCAGCGACCACCGTGGTGATCCCGCTCACGCTCGATGAGGACGGCCTCCAGGCCCACGACCAGTCCGTGCAGAACATCCAGCGGTTCCGCAAGAGCCCTTGGAACCCGGGCCTGTACGTGGCGGGTGTTATCCCGATCGCACTGGAGAACATCCCGGACGGCGAGGCCCTGCGCGTCGCTCGCGCCCTCGCTGACGATCCGAACGTAAACGTCCTGAACACGACGCCCGATCGCAAGGCGGTCAAGCGATGCCGTGCGGCGTGCGAGTGGTGGGGCAACTTCCCGGCCAAGGGCGCCGTTCAGCTGACCGAGGCGTACGCCGACATCTTCGCCAAGCTCGAAGTGCCCGCACCGGTCGGAGGCCGGGCATGAGCGCCGAGACGACCCAGGACGGCCTGGCCAACGTCGGCCGGGACGGCCTGCCGGTCGTCCCGACGATCCGTCCCTTCGCCGTCGCCCCTGACGAGGACGACGATCCGGTCGTCGCGCCCTCGCGCCCCTCGCCCGCCTCTCCTGTAGCTGCCACCCGGGCCGCGCCGACTGCACCGCGGCCGCGGCGCGTTCACGAGTTCGCCGTGCCCGACGAGCTGCCCGTCGCTGTTCCTCGTCGCCCGCGCGGTGTGCAGACGATCGCGGTCAACTTCAAGTTCCTGCCGGAGTTCAAGCAGCTTCTCGAGGACGTATCTGCCACCACCGGGGCAACGCAGACGGAAGTGCTGGAGTCGGCCCTCCTGTTGGCCTACGGACGGGAGCAGGGCAGTCGCTGACCGCTTTACGGCGCGAGCGTTCCGATCCTTGCGCGCACCGGCGGAAACCCTCTGAACGCCGCCCTGGCCCACGCGTTCTGACCGTGTTCGGCGAACACTCGCAGCGAGCTTGGCGGCTTCGCTGATCCGGTCACGATCCGGTCCCGGTGTAGTGGCTGCGTGCGGCGAGGACGGCTTGAAGGTCGTCGGCGGTGCCGTCGTGGTCGGGGTGGGTGGCCATGATCGCGGCGGCGATCGTGCCGTGCTCGGCGATGAGGGCTAGGCCGCGGTCGATCGTCGCGCGGTTGATCGGCGCGGCCTCGGTCTGCTGCTGGCTGTCGTCGCCGGCGGCCGGGGTCGGTTGGGTTGGGCCTGGGTCGCGGTTTGGTTGGTGGGCGTCGGGGGCGAGTTCGGCGATGAGCGCGTCGATCGCCCACCACATCTCCACAAACGTCGCGGGCTCGGCGCTGTGTTGCCGGCCGAGGTGGTTGCTGGTAGGGGCCAGGTCGGTGGCGCCGCGGCGGCGGGTGCGGCGTTTGAGCAGCAGCTGGTAGGTCTGGATTTGCTCGGGGGAGGGGGTGCGTTCGATTGTCCAGCGGCGGGCGGGTGCGGTTGAGTGTTCGGGCGGCACGATCGCGATTTCGCCGGTGAGGGCGATGAGGCGTACGCAGCCGTTGCCGCGCAGCCGCTCGGTGGCGTCGAGGCGTTCGTGGAGGGTGAACAGGCGGGGGTCCAGCGGGCTGTTCGGGGTCACGGCTGCCCGAACGACGCGCTGGGGGCCGGTGATGCGGGCGGCGTGGGCTGCGGCGTGGATGGCCTTGCGGATCTGCGGGTCGGAAAGGTCGTGGGGGAGGGTGGTGCAGGCCAGGTGCGGGTTTCCGCCGCCTTCGGCGTCGACCCAGAGGCGGGGCAGCCCGTGGGCGTCGGTGCGAACGAAGTCCGGCAGCGGCGTGGCGGCGAGCTCGGCGGCGCGCAGTCTGTCGGCGAGCTCGCGGCGGGCGGCGGTGCGCTGTGCGATCGGGGACTCGGGGTGGCGCTTGAGATCGCGGCGCATGATGCGGATCGCTTCGCCCAGATGGCAGTCGTGGCGGGCCATCTTCTGCACCAGCACAGCGGCGAGGTCCTCGCCGCTGAGGCCAAGCAGCTGCTCTGCTCGGCGAGCAAGGCGGCCGAGTTTGTCGGCGGCCTTGGCCGAGATCGCTGAACGGTCCTGCTTCTTCCAACCGAGCTGCTCGGCCACCTGCAGAGCGACAAACCGGCCCGCGCCGACGTCGCGACGCTGCTGGCCATCACGCCAACCCACGACACCGTCCTCAAGCGGCGTCGGCAGGACCGCTGCCGACGACTTCGCAGAAACGCTTCCCGCTCCTCCGCTGATTTTGTCCCCGGCAGCGAACGTCCGCGGCGAGGGTGCTGGCGGCGCCATGGCTAGATCTCGCGTCATTCCAGGATTACTCGGGCCCGCACGGTAAGAGTTGTCTGTAGGACGTAGAGACTTAGGGTTGTGCCCAGCCGCAGGCAGTGGGGCAGTTTTGTTTTTTCTACGATGCGTGCGCTCGTAGACGGCCGCCTTCAGGCGCAGCCGCACCCGGCGTTTGAAGTGCCACGTCTCACGGCCCCGTACAGCCGCTGAGAGCGGCCGCGCCTTCTCCGGCGGGTGCTTGGCCACGTACTTGGCGATCGCGGCGTCAGCGGCCTCGTATTCGGCCTCGGAGATCTCCGGGACCTCGAGGAGTTCCCAGTCGGTGCCGCGCTCCTGCTCGCGGGAGTCCCACGCGGTGCGCACGTGCCCGAGCAAGCCCATTTGCACGCAGCGCCAGCGCGCGTCGGCGATACCGCCCTTGTAGGAGTCGATCAGCTCGCTGTCGGTGCGCGGGACCTCCTTGACGGCGCCCTCGCCGGCGTCGGGGTCGTCGATCGTCTTGGTGAGCGGCCATTTGCGCTTGGGCGCCATGGCCCGCGCGAGCGTCGAGCCGCCGGTGCGCGGCGTGCCGGTGTTCTGCTTCTCGGGCGTGGCGAAGAAGTAGAGGGTGTCGAGCAGGTGGAAGTCCATCTGCGCGCCCTGGACGTTCATCCGCGGAAACGCCTCAAGCTCGCCCTGGTCGGCCGAGCCCTGCACGCGGTGCGGGACCAGCTGGCCGGCCATGCGGATCCGCAGCGCCACGACGTCGCGCAGCGTGATCCAACGTGACGGCAGCGGCGTGATCACGGGCGGCGGGGGAGGGACCTGCTTGAAGGCGTAGTAGCCGCGCCGAAACTGCGTCGGAAAGCGCTCCGTGTGCGGACGCAGATCCGGGCCCGCGGCCGAGGACGGCGAATCGTGCAGCATCAGCGCCCGCCCTCGGTGAGGGCCAGCACGATCGCCAGCTCGTCGACGTCGACGAGCTGCAGCACCGCGGCGGCCGCGGCGCAGGTGTGGGTGTAGGTGCCAACCGGCATCGCCACCACCCAGCGCCGCCCTGCAACAGGGCGTGCGTAGATGGTCGCGGCGCAGGTAGGAACCAGCGCAACCGCGGGCGGAAACGGCGATCAGACGACGCGCAAAACGGCACGTTGAAGCGACCGGCCGGAGACGGATTTCGATTTCCGTCCGCCGAGGCGGTAAAGTGGGACTCACGATCGATTGAGTCCGTATGTCGGCCGAAGGCGTAAAGCCCAGGCTGTTGTCGGAACGCTTCTGAAAGACCCGCTGGCAGGCGGGTCTTTCGCGTTCTAGGGCTGGGTTAGGCGGCCTTGGCGGCTCCCTGCGTCCGGTCCAGCTCGGATTCCGCGACTGCGAGGCCACGGCGGACGATGTCAGCGAGCGACGGTCCGCCGGCGACGAGCTGCTCTAGCAGCGCGCGCTCGGCGGGCGCGAGCGCCTCGTCCAGCTCTTCGACCAGGACCACGCCGCGGCGAAGGACCGAGCCGATCGACGCGCCGCGCTGGGTAGCGATGCGGTCGAGACGGGCTCGCTCGTCAAGCGTCATCTCAACGCTGGTCATTGCTCGATCGCGTGTCCGTGCACGTCGTCGGACGTGTCCGACAGGGTTGGCCGTTGCGGGCGTTGCTGCCGGCGCCGGACGTGTGGCGTCGAAGAGCTGGGGGAGCTGGCTCATTACAGGACGGCAATGTAATGAGCGCCCCGGACGGAACTTCCCCGTATTTACGGCCCAAATCCGCCGGAAGGAGTCTGGCGACGGGCGGCGAATATGGCTGGTTGGCCCGGTGTTTCGCCGGCGGCGTATCGGCTTGGGGTTTGCTGCTCGTCGAGCACATGCGATCGGATAGTTCTCCGGCCCGTTGAGACGCTCGGCCCGCTGAAGACACGGGGGCTTTCCAGCGGGCCGAGACGCGAGCGACGCAAGGGGGCTGGGCCACGTGAACCGCTAGATCGAGTTGTCCTAAGTCGCCAGCGGTTCGAAGCCACCGTACAGGTATCAGCCGACGCCGCCACCTAACACCTGAGGAGTCCCGCGAACTCCTGCTGGGTACCGTCGGCCGATGGCAGACCGGGTACGCCTTTCCCCCAGCGCCCGCGCCGGTATTCAGTCCGATGGCCGGCTCGATGTCCTGCTCGCGCTTGAAGAGCAAGACCACACGACCACTGAACTCGCCCGGCAGCTGGGTCGGAGCCGCGCGGCCATCGTGCACCACTTGCGAGCGTTGATCGACGCCGGCCTGGTGCAGGAGGTTGGCAGCGAGCCGATCTCTGGCGGACTGCTTCGCACCTATGGCGCCGTCGGCGCGGGGTGGGCGGACGCGATCGCCACCCTCAACAAGCTCGCCGAGCAGTGAGATGCTGGTCGGCGTGACCTGCCACTGGGCCGTCGAGGCGACATGAGCGACCCGCTCGATGCAGCAGCGTGGGCTGCCTTCTCGTCGCCGACACGGCTGAGGATCTTGCTGCTCTGCGAGCAAGCTCCTCAGAACTCGCACGCCCTTGTGGCTCAGATCGGCGTGGTGCGAGGCGTCGTCAACAACCACTTGTGGTCGCTTGAGGCTGCGGGATTGGTCGAAGAGGTCAGCCGGGAGCCGGTCAAGGGCGGCGAGCGGGTGAGCTATCGAGCCGTGAACACGGGGTGGATCGATCTCGTGGAGCAGATCAACGCTCAGGCAAAGAAGACGGAACGCCAGTAGCTGGCGCGTTCCCGCAACGAATTGGGCTTCGCAAACGCCTCTTAAGAGGCATGAGCGTCTCCCAAAGTGCCGCATCCTCGCCCCTTCGAGTCGTCGCGCCAAGTCAACCTGGACGGAGCCTTGAGCAGCGGGTGCGGGTCGATCGTCCTCAGGTCTACGCTCGGATCATGGGCGTGCTCGGCGATCGGGTGCGCGCGGCGCACGAGCTGATGATCGAGCTGGGCGACGTCCTTCCCAAGCGCATGCCGCGAGACCGGCCGCTTTCGGCCGATGAGGTTTCGGAGCTGGCGTGGCGTGTGTACTGTTTGACACACGCTATGCACCTGGATTTCGTGCGGTGTCATCCGAGCGTGGTGCGGCTTGCCGGAGAGTGGTGGAGCGCTGATCCGGAAACGGCGCAGGCATACGAAGCGTTTTGCGTGGCGCATTGGAACTAGCCGGTCGCCTTGCAACCGTAGGTGACTGGTTCTAAGGTCAGTAAATCTTGTTGGGGGAAGACACGACGTCCGGGTGGCGAACCGCGCTCTGGGTTCGCTGCGACGCGATGGGCGAGCGCCTGCGCCGGGAGTACTCCGGCCATCGTTCGCTGAGCGCCAGCGACGTGGAGGACGTGTGGAGCACGATGCTCGCGCGCTTGGTTCAGGCGCCGGGGCCCAACCGTCTGCCGGCGGAAGCCGATCAGTGGAACGACGCGACCCTCTTCGTCTTCCTGCGGCGCTCGTTCGGGCGTGAGATCGGGCGTGCTGCCAAACAGGCGTCGAACGGCGACGGCGTGCGTCTGCACTCTCCGCTGGACGGCCTCGCCGAGGACGCGCACAGGCGCGGGGTGATCTGGGCAGACGCAGCTCCTCAAGGCCCGGAGCAGAGCATCTTTGCTCGCCTGGATGCCGTGGAGTACGCGTCCAGGATCAGAGGCGACGCGGGCCCTGAGGCCGCGACCGTGATGTTCGCGCGGGCAATGGGCGCCTCACCGGCCGAGCAGCAGCAGGCCGTCGGCATCCCGACACGGCCGCGGTTCGACACGCTCCGCGGCCGACTTGAGGTCGCAGGCAACGCGGCTGCGCGCCGCGCTCACGCCTTCGTGCTCTGGCTCACTCCCGATTGGCTGCTGCGCTGGATCTCGGCGCTGCTTGCGACCGGTTCGGTGCCGCGGATCGGTGGCGTCGGCGTGGCGATCGCGGCGTTGGCAGCCGGGAGCGTAGGCGTGACGACCGCAACGCGCGGCGAGAGGCCCACAGCGCGGCCGCTCAAGCCCGTTGCCGCTCGCGTAGTCGCAGAACCGCTCAAAGAGGCAGCGCAGCCACTGCGCGGGATTGTGCTGCGTGAGCAGACGCGCGCACGCGCTGTCGCGCGTGCGCAAAGCCAAAAGCAGGCGGCAGCACGCCGCCGCGAGGTCCGCTCGAGGCAACGGGCTGCCGCTCAGCGCAAAGCCGCCGCGGAGAAGGCGACTGCGGACCGCCAGTTTTCGCCGGCGCCGATCACGGCCTCGCCGAGCTCCGCGGCGGTGGGCGCGCAATCTCCGGCACCGCGGACGAGCACTCAGGACCGCTCGACCGCAGACGGCCAGTTCGGACTAGGGGAATAGCTGGCGCGTAGACGCCAGCATTCGCCAATCGGTAGCGCCTCTTAAGAGGCGTGGCCACCAATCACTTTTACCCAGGGGGAAGACCAACGATGAGCATCAAGCAACGACCAGCCAGGCGCGGCCACCACACACGATCTGCGGCGGCGGCGCTGGCGACGGCCACCGCCGCGCTCGCGGTCGGCGCGGGAACAGCTGACGCCGGCACTATGCGGCACTGGTCGTGCAAGACGGGCGGCGGCACCGCGACGTCCGCCGCTGGCTGGTCGGGCGCGGTGGGCTCGTGGAACTTCAGCACCGCCTCTCAGAACTGCGCCGGCGGCGGTCCGCTGCAGCTCGACGCCACACCGCAGCTCAACGTCTCGACCAACCAGGGGCCGATGACGTGGACCTACCAGGCGCCACCGAACACCACCGTCGCGAACGCCACGCTGCTGTGGGCGGGCCAGCTCTCGGGCTCGGACTACAGCGCCTCCGTCGGGATCACCGTCAACCGCGACAGCACGGCCTATGACGGTGACCACGTGATGGACAACTGCCAGTGGTTCATGGGATGCGCGGGGCAGCCGCTGGCCTGGCGCACGTACGCCGTCAACGCCGACCGGGTCCTGGTCGGCATCGCCTGCGGCGGTAGCAACGGCGCGTACTGCAACACCGGTGACCGCGGGCACGTGCAGATCTACTCCGCCGCGATCGACCTGGTCGACAACAGCTCCCCGACGACCACCGGTGCGGTTTCAGGCTCGCTGCTTGCCAGCCGCACGCTGCAAGGCAACGAGTCGCTGGTTATTCCGCTCAGCGATACCGGAGTGGGTGTGGCCGACGTGGAGGTCAAGATCGACGGCACGCCCGCGATCGCGCGCACGCCCGTCGACGCCAACGGCGGCAACTGCGTCCCGATCGAGGGCGGCTACCGCGCCCCGGTGCCGTGCAAGCTCGCGGCGACCGCCAACCTCAGCGTGCCGACCAACGTCGTTGCCGACGGCGCGCACTCCGTCACCGCGACCGTCTGGGACGCCGCCGGCAACACGACCGTCATCAACCAGAAGGTCACGATCGACAACGTGCCAGCACCCAGCATCAAGACTCCGCCGGCCAACTCGCGGTCAGACGCGAACAATCCGGCGATTCAGGGCGATGCTCGTCCTGGGAGCTTGTTGACGGCTGTCGATGGGGTGTGGACGGATGCCACGGCGCAGCTTGCGCGTCAGTGGCAGGTCGCCGATACGCCCGACGGGCCGTGGTCGGATATCCCGGCCGCCGTGGCTTCGACGTATCGGCCGAGTGCGCTGCAGGCCGGCAAGTACCTGCGGCTCGTGGTGACTGCGACGAGCAAGGAAGGCAGCGGTACCGCGTCCTCGGTCGCCCGCTCGGTTGACAGCGCCTCCGGCGGCTCGCTTGCGCTGCTGTCGGCCAACAACGGCAGCGGCGGTGATCCGTCGACGGGCAAGCTCGTTCCGTCGAAGGCGCGGAAGAAGGCGACGGTGCGCTTTAAGAAGACGGTGCGCGTCGCTGGCAAGCTCGTCGACGCGGCCGGTAAGCCGATCGCCGGCGGCCAGATCGACGTGTACGAGACGATCGCGGGAGCAGCTCGCGTGAAGGTCGCGTCGATCACCTCCGATTCCAAGGGCCGTTACTCCTGGTCGCCGGCGACGCGCAGCAACCGCGTCGTAGATCTCGCGTACAGCCGCCAGAAGGGCTCGGACAACTACCAGTCCACGCAGAGCCTTCAGGTGTTCGTGCGCGCCGGCGTGCACATCAAGCTCAAGCGCAAGCGGATCGGCTCGTTCGGGACCGGGATCATCACCGGCCGCGTGCTCGTCGACGGCTTCCCAGCCTCAGGCGTGCGGGTTGAGGCCTTCGCGATCGGCCGCCGCAAGCACCAGTCCGGCGGCACCGTCAGGACCGACGGCAACGGCCGGTTCCGCTGGAAGTACCGCTACGACCGGGTCGCTCACGGCACGGTCGCGCTGTACTTCAAGGTCCACCGCGACCCTGCCATGCCGGCCCTTGACGGCCGCAGCAACATCGTGCGTCAGCGCATCGGATGACCCCCGATCTGAACCTGCGCACTCTGGGGGCGGTCGCCATCATGGCGGCCGCCCCCAGTGGCGTTCTAGCGACCGCTGCTCGCGCGGAATCCCCACAGACCCCCGAGGCCGCCGCGTACGGGCTGGACTGGATCGGCCGCGTCCCCGACGACAAGTTCGGCGCCGCAGCCACCAGGCCGGCGATCTGCCTCGTCGACACCGGCGTCGCCGTCACGCCCGACACGCCTGCGACCTCCGATGCCGGTCCGATCATCGCGCGGCTCAACGTCTACCAAGGCGACCCGGCCGGGGGAGACCCGAACCTGATGCTGCACGGCACGCGGATGGCCGCCACGATCGCCGCCCCGCGCAACAACTGGGGCATCGTCGGCGTCTGGCCCAGCGCCCGGATCGTGAGCGTCAAGGCGTCCGAAGACGGCACCTTCGACAGCGCCGCCGTCCTGCGCGGCATCACCATGTGCCGGCAGTGGTCGATTCAGACCGGCGTGCCCCTGGCGGTCGTCAACCTCTCGCTCGGCTCACCCGGAGCAGACCCCGCCTACGTGAGCCGGTGGACCGAGTACACCGCCCGCGTCAACAAAGACGGTGCGTCCATGGTGGCGGCCGCAGGCAACAACTCCTCCCACGGCACCCAGTGGCCCGCAGCAGCGCCCGGCGCGGTCGCCGTGGGCGCCGGCACCCCGGACGGCTCGGCGTTCTGCTCATTCGCCTCCCACGACGCCCTCACGCGCGTCGTAGCGCCCGGCTGCGACGTGACGGCGGCCGACGGGAACGGGGCGGAGGCGATCTGGCCTGACGGCGGCTCAAGCGCCGCCACGGCGTTCACCAGCGCCGTGCTCGGAGCGCTGCGCGCCATGCGCCCCGACGTCGACCACACCACAGCCGAGAACTGGCTGACCGCCGGCGGCACGCTCCTTGACTCCGCACAGACGCTCAACGGCGCCGCGATCGCCTCGGCCGCTGGCCTCAGCACTCTTGTGACGCCGACGCCAGTCCAAGCGCCGGTGCTCCCCGCGAGCGCTGCGACGGCGTCTCTGGCTGCGCCCACGAAGGTCCGGGCCAAGCTCACCGGGCGCCGCGTGCGCAAGCTGCAGATCTCCACGAGCAAGAAGCTCGCCGGAGCCCGCCTGCAGGTAGCCGTACGCTCACGCGGCCACTGGCGACGCGCGAGCGGGGCGCGCTCGGCAACGGTCTCAACAGTCCACACGCTGCCCGCCAAGCTCTGGGTGCGCTGGAAGCGCTCCGACGGCGCGACCTCGCCCTGGGTGGCGAAGAAACGACCTAAGACCCGCCCCAGCGCCCGGGCCTGGCCCACCATCCAGGCGCGCGGCCCCAAACCTCCACAGGGATAATCGCTCCGTGCTCCGACGCGCCCTGCTCCCGACCGCCACCGCCGCCGCGCTGCTCGCGCCCGCCGCGGCGCACGCCGGCACCTACGAAGTGCTCGCCTGCGGCGCCGCCGGCGGCGTCAACCACGCCTGGACTCCCGAAGTCTCTGGACCCTCGATCACCGCCACCGACGCCTGCGCCAGCACCGGCGCCTTCCCGGCCGACGATGTCTTCATGCAGTACGGCGGCTCCCTCGGCGTCTACACCACCCTCGGAGCACCCGACCCGCCCGTCGGCTCCTACGGCTACTGGCGCTTCGAGGTCCCTGACCCCCTGCGCATCGTCGCCGCACGCGGGACGTTCCATTCGCACTCGGAGTCCGACGGTTGGCGTCTAGTCACTGACACCGACGCTGGGGAGGCCGGGCACTGCCAGACCAATGAGCCTGGCTCGGGCATCACCGACTTCTGTGACATCAATGGTGGCAATGCAAGCACGCCGATTCCCGGGACCTCGACGCCGTATGCGCATCCGGCGAAGTGGGTTCGGTTTGGCTTCCGGTGCACGGTCGCGCCCTGCGACACCGGATTGACCACCCACGCGGCCGGCTCGGCGCTCTATGCAGATGGTGAGACGATCTTGGATCCGGTGGCGCCGTCGGTGGCGATGTCGCCGGTGGCGCCGTCGGTGTCTGCGAGCGGGACGGTGTCGGCGGTGGTGTCGGGGTCGGATCAGACGGGGATCTCGCGGCTTGAGCTGCTCGTCGACGGGCAGGTGGTTGCGTCGAGCGTTCGAAGCTGTGATTTCACGCGGATCTTGCCATGTGCCTCGCCCGGCGGCCAGGTCAATGCGCAACTGACCTCCAATGGCCTGGTCCCGGGCACGCACCAGGTCGCCGGTCGCGTCTACGACGCTGCCGGCAACGCCGCGTCGACCGCGGCGCAGGCCGTTGTCGCGGCAAACCCGCCGTCCAGCCCGGCGCCGCCGACGCCCCCGACACCGACGCCCACACCGCTTCCGGGCCCGCCGACGCCGACGCCCGGTCCGGGGCCCGGTGGGCCTGCGGCCGCGGTGAAGCTGAAGATCTCGTCGGTGTCGCGGCGCGGCTCGCGGGTGCGAGTTCGTGGCTCGATCGCCAAGGGCTGCCAGAGCCGCTTGACGATCAGGGTCACTGCCGCTGGCCGCAAGCGCACCGCCCACATCACGAGCCCCCGGTCCGGACGCTGGGGCGCGTGGGTCTCCGGCGTGCGCCGCCACGCGAAAGTGCGCGTGAAGGTCTCGGCGAAAGCGTCAGACAGGTGCACGGGCGGCCACGCCTCCGCGTCGCGTTCCTGAGCGCCGCTGACAGTTTCGAGCGCGGATCCGCGCGCTCGAGCAGCTGGTTCTTTGTAGCGACCCGCTAACCGGCGGCAGCGGCCGCAATCGAGATTAGCTGGCGCGTTGGCGCCAGCATTCAGGTTCCGCAAACGCCTCTTAAGAGGTGATGCGTAGACGAAGTCAGACCCAGGTGGTGGTCCCGGCGGATGGGTGGGCCGAAGTGCCGCTCGATCCGCAGGGCGAGTGGATGCCGGCCTTCGCGGCCGACCCGCCGCCGGCGGCGACCGCGCTGGCAAGCACGGCGGCGCAAACGCCGGCGTCGACATCGGTGATCGACGCGTCGGCGGACCTGGATTGGGATCTCGACGCGCCGGGCCTGTTTGAAGACCTCGCCGAGCCCTCAGCGCCGCAGATCTCCGCACTGGCACCGCTGGACGCTGTCCCAGCCGCCCTCGTTGAGCCAGCACCGGCGGATCCGCCGCCCGCTGCGCGCGAGCGCGAACCGGGCCCTTCCGCGGCTACCACGCAGGCAGAGGTTTCTGCTGCGGCCGCGCCGCGGCGTCGCCGCGGTGTCGCGGTAGGGGCATGCGTTGTGGCGGCGGTCGTGCTGGTGGCGGTCACGCACGACGGCGCGGTCGACGCGCCGGCCCGGCCGGTATCGCTGGCGAAGGTCGTCGATGCGGACCTAGGCGAAGTGGGGGCCGCCGTGGCGGCTGCTCGCGATCGCGGCGAGGCCTTGGCGCGCCAGGGCAAGCTTCTGCAGCGCCGCAAGGCCGCGGCCGCTAAGCGCGCCCGGGCC
>JAEZDB010000383.1 GCA_023429855.1 Actinomycetes bacterium | reverse complement strand
CCGCAGCGCGTAGCGCGCGCGCTCGCGCTGCCCGCGAGCGGCCGACGACACGCGGCTAGACCCCAAAGGGCGCCGGATACTCCAATACGCCCTGCGGGATCGGACGACCCGCAAGCGAGCGCGCCTGGAACGCCTCGGCCGGCCAGTCGGCCGGGGATGTGATGCCGAGGGTGTGCGCGGGCACGAACCCGAAGCGCCCGTAGTACGCCGGATCGCCCAGCACCGCGACGGCGGCATAGCCGAGGGAAGCGGCCACCACCAGCCCTTCCGCGATGAGCGCCTCCCCGACGCCCTCGCCTTGCCAGTCCGGCAGCACGCCGACCGGCGCGAGCGCGAGCACGGTCTGGCCCGCGATCTGCGCACGGGTAAACAGGACGTGGCCGACGACCGCGTCGCCGATCGCCACGAGCGAGAGGGCGTCGATCCACGCATCGGTCTTGCGAAGCGCGTTGACGAGCGACGCCTCGTCGGGGCCAGGGAAGGCGGCGCGGTGCACCTGCGCGACTTTGCGCCGCTGCGTCCGCTGCTCGCAGTCGATCGCGACGTGCCGGCCGCCGCGGTCGCGCGGTACGCCACGGACGCCAAGGTCGATCGCGACCTTCAGCGCGGCTTCGAGGCCCACCTGTGCGATCAGCGGCGGACCGTCGCCGCCGGGATCGTCGAGAGGGACCAGCTGATGCAGCTCGCGGCCGACGAGCAGGGTCGTGCCAGCAGCGTTCGCCGCGATCCAGAGCAGTTGCTGCGGCGCAGGGCCGGTCGTCCATACCGCGCAGCTAGGTCCAAGCGGCCCCTGATCGGGCAGGACGCGAACCTCGACGTCGTCGACTACAGCAGCGACGTTCTCGGCGGCCTGCAGTGCTAGCGCATGCCGCTCAGCCGACGCCGCCACGAACGGATCGACGGTCATGTCGCTCAGCCGCTGCGGCGGAGCGGTCCGACGACGTCGAGGATCGCGTCGGCGACCTGGCGTTTGGAGCCGCGCGGCACCGGCGTCTCCGAGCCGGCGGTGATCACGACGACTTCGTTGTCCTGGGAGTCGAACCCGATGGCCGTGTCGGACACGTCGTTGACGACGATCGCGTCGAGGCGTTTGCGGGCGAGCTTGTCGCGGCCGTAGTCGAGGGCGCCGGCCCCGTGCTCGGCGGCGAAGCCGACGACGACCTGGCCGTCTTTGCGCTGCGCCGCGAGGCCCGCGAGGACGTCGGGGGTCTTCTCCAGCTCGAGGGTGCGCGTCTCCTCCCCTGGCTGCTTCTTCATCTTGCCGGCGGAGACCGACGCGGGCCGGAAGTCGGCGACGGCTGCAGCGGCGATGAGCACGTCGGCATACGGGAACGCTTCGCCGCAGGCGGCCTGGAGGCCAGCGGCCGTTTCGACGTCGATGCGTTTGACGCCCGCGGGTGTGGGCAGCGCAACATTGGCCGCGACCACGGTGACGTAGGCGCCGCGAGCGGCAGCGGCCTCAGCGAGCGCGAAACCCATCCGGCCCGAGGAGCGGTTGCCGAGGAAGCGGACGGCGTCGAGCGGCTCGCGGGTGCCGCCAGCTGAGATCAGCACGCGGCGACCCTCAAGGTCTTGCCGCTTGCCAGCAGCGGCGGCGAGCTGGTCTTCAACCAGCGCGAGCAGGTCGGCCGGCTCGGCCAGGCGGCCAGCGCCCTCTTCGCCTTTGGAAGCGAGGCGGCCCGTGCCGGGCTCGGCGATGACCACGCCGCGTTCACGCAGCAGCGCGACGTTGGCCCGGGTCGCCGGGTGGTCCCACATGCGGTTGTTCATCGCCGGGGCGACGGCGATCCGCGGGGCCACGAGCGCGGCGGCCGAGAGCAGGTCGTCGGCGTGGCCGCCCGCGATGCGCGCAATCGCGCTGGCCGACGCCGGCGCGATCAGAAAGAGATCGGCGCGCTCCGCCAGTGCGAGGTGCCCGATCGGACGGTGTGCGCCACCAGGCTCGTCGCCCGGGTACGCACCCGACCACGGATCGTCGTCGAAGACGCCAGAGAGCACCGGCGCGCCGGTGAGCGCAGCAAAGCTGTCGGCGCCGACGAACCGCGCCCCGCCCCCGGTGAGGATCACGCGGACGCCGTGGCCGGCGGCCGTCGCAAGACGGATGAACTCGAGCGCCTTGTAGGCGGCGATGCTGCCGGAGACGCCGAGAAGGATCCGAGCCATGGGTCAGGCCCGGAGAGGACTACCGGTAGTGGTAGTCGATCTTCCCTGCGGCGACCTCTTCGAGGGCGATCGTCAGGTAGTTCTTCGAGATCGTCTCGACCATCGGCGGCGCGAACTCGTCGAACGCACCCTCGCCGAGGGAGTGGTAGTAGGCGTTGATCTGACGGGCGCGCTTGGCCGCGACGATCACGGAGGCGTAGTTGGAGTCCGCGTGCTGAAGCAGGCGGTCGACACGCGGAGAAATCATTACTCCCCAGCGTAGCAGCGGGTGGCGGCGGGAGGGCTCGCCCTGCGCGGTTCGTCTAGCGGGCGTTCGCGTCCGCGGTGCGGGCCGCGTCGATGCCCTCGCGCACGACGGCGGTCAGCTCGTCGATCGCGTCGTCGAGGCGGTCGTTGACGACGACCACCGGGAACTCGGGCTGCGCGGCAAGCTCGCTCTCGGCGACCGCGAGCCGACGGTCGATCTGCTCGGAGTCGTCGGTGCCGCGGCCGACGAGGCGGGTGCGCAGCGTCTCGGCCGACGGCGGCGCGATGAAGATGCGCAACGCCTCCGGCATCGTCTCCGCGACCTGCCGCGCACCTTGGACCTCGATCTCGAGGAGGACCGGACGACCAGCGGCGACGCGGAGGTCGAGGTCGGAGCGCAGGGTGCCGTAGCGGTTGCCGCTGTACTCGGCGTGTTCGACGAACCCGCCGTCGGCGATGCGCTGCTCGAACTCCTCACGGCTGAGGAACCAGTAGTCGCGACCGTGCTCCTCCCCCGGGCGGGGCGAGCGGGTTGTGGCCGAGACCGACAGCTCAAGCTCGGGGATCCGGTCGCGGAGCTGGCGGATCAGGGTGCCTTTGCCGACCCCGGAAGGGCCGGTGATGACGACGACGCGAGCCATCAGCGAATGGTAGCTCGCGGGCGCGCGGCGACCCGGCGCACTGGCCGAACCAACAGGCGGTGCGTTGCCTAGCGGCGAAGGAGCTCGACGAGCTCCACGCGCTGACGGTCGGTGAGGCCACCGATCGTCTTGCTTGGCGAGATCCGGCACTGCTGCAGGACCCGGTTGGCCTTTACGCGCCCGAACTTCGGCACGGCCACGATCATGTCGAAGACCTTCGCCGTGAGGAGGTACTCCGGGGGAGCGTCGAGGAGCTGCACGATCGAGGTGCGGCCGGACTTCAGGTCGCGCTTCAGCTGAGCCCGGTGCGATCGAATCTCGTTGGCCCGCTGGAGGGCCTCCATCCGTTGCGCGAGGGACCGCTCGGGGGTCGCCTGCTTCAGGGGGGAATTCGTCGTCGCGGGTGCCATCCGGTTCCGGAATATACACCTCGTCCGCGGGCCGAACAGGCAAGTCGCCTCAAGCTCGAGTTGAGGCTCAGCCGACCGTCGTTGGCCCGTATCAGAATCGCTTCTTCCATGGGGTGCGACATTTCGCAAAACGAGCGAAATCCTCCCAAAACGCGGGGCTTCTTCGCACTCGACAACAAACGTTGCGGCGAATGCGCCGCAGTTCGGCCAGCCCCTGGAGGCCCGTACGCCGGGAATTGCCTGACACCGTGTCGGGCCCGGATGGGCCAGCGAATGACGGACCGTAGGAATGCCATCTCGCAACCTTCGGAATCCGACGCTCGAACCGAGCAGCGGCGATCGGCTGCGGACCTCAAATGCGGCGCGGTCGCAACCGGTCTTGCACCACCGGACCGCGCCCTTCAGGAAGGGCGACGACGCGTTCGCCGGGTCAGCCGCGCCAGCGGGCGGCCCACGCGTCGGTATCACTTCCCGTGACGTCACTCACCGATGCGACGCCCTCGCGGTCCATGCGCGCGAGCAGCTCGCGCAGCACACGGGCGGCGGTCCCGGGGCCGCCAAAGACAAATCCGGTGTAGAGCTGCGTCAGCGTGGCGCCAGCGCGGAGCTTCTCGAAGAGCTGATCCCCCGTCGCGATGCCGCCGACGCCGACAAGCACCGGTCCCGCGCCGGCGAGCTGGCTAACACGGGCCAGCATCGCCGTCGACGGCTTGAAGAGCGGGACGCCCGACATCCCGCCCGCCTCGCTCGCCTGCGGGTCGCTGAGGCCGCTGCGCGACAGCGTGGTGTTGGAGATCACGAGCCCGTCGACGCCGGCGACCAGGGCGACCTCGACCGCCTCGCCCAGCGCGGTCTCGTCGAGGTCTGGGGCGAGCTTGAGCAGGACCGGGACCCGGCGGCCGCCCGAGCCGTCTGCTGCGGCGTCGCGCGCAGCGATCGAACGCGTGAGCAGCTCCCGGAGCGCGCCCGCGGCCTGCAGGTCGCGGAGCCCGGGCGTGTTGGGCGACGACACGTTGACGGTGAAGTACGAGGCGACGCCCGCAAACGCGGTGATGCCCGCGACGTAGTCGGCCACCCGATCCTCCGCATCCTTGTTGGCGCCGACGTTGACGCCGACGATCCCGCCGGGCGGGAGCTGCGCCGAAGACAGGCGCGCCAGTGCGGGCCCGTGACCCTCGTTGTTGAAGCCGAGCCGGTTGATGACGGCAGCATCGGCCGGCAGACGGAACAAGCGCGGTTGCGGGTTGCCCGGCTGCGCGAGCGGCGTGACCGTGCCGATCTCCGCAAAGCCGAAGCCGATCTTCAGCAGCGGCCCAGGGACCTCGGCGTTCTTATCGAAGCCGGCGGCCATCCCAAGCGGATTCGGAAAGTCGAGGCCAAGCGCTTGGACGCGCAAGCGGCGATCGAGCACGGGCCGAGTACGCACGAGCCCCGAATCCAGCGCGCGCACAGCCAGGCCATGGGCGCGTTCCGGATCGACGAACCGGAACGCCAGGCGCGACACCCGGGGGTAGAGCCCTCCGGAGGTCATCGCGCCTGTCCTCTCCCCCGGTTCGCCACGCTCAGCGGGTCGCCGCCGCGGCGTGCAGCGCTTGGAGGCTGATGACCGGTGCGTCGCCTTCGCGCGAGCGCTCAATCGCCTGCGCGGCCGCCTCACCGCCGGTGGCCGTCGTGATGCACGGCACGCGGTTGGTGATCGCGGCCCGGCGGATCTGCCAGCCGTCGGTGTGGGCGCCCGATCCGGTCGGGGTGTTGATCACGAGGTCGACGTCGCCGCTCTCGATCATCTCCACCACGTTCGGTGATCCCTCGCCAACCTTCTTGAGCTCGGTCTTCACCGTGACGCCCTCGGCTTCTAGGGCCGCAGCCGTGCCGGAGGTCGCGACGATGTCGAAGCCCAGCGACTGCAGCGTCTTGCCGATCTGCACCGCTTTGGGCTTGTCGATGTCGGTCACGGTGATGAAGGCGGTGCCGCTGTCGGGCAGGGCCGCCCCGGCGCCGGCCTGTGCCTTGGCGAACGCCGTAGCGACGTCGCGGGCGACGCCCATGACCTCGCCGGTCGAGCGCATCTCCGGCCCGAGGACCGCGTCGGCGCCGTGGAAGCGGTCGAACGGCAGCACGGCTTCCTTGACCGCGACGTAGCCGTGGCTCGTCGGGTCCTCCGGCAGGCCGAGCTGAGCGATCTTCTCGCCGAGCATGAGCTTCACCGCAAGGCCGGCCAGCGGCTGCCCGATCGCCTTGGAGACGAACGGCACCGTGCGCGAGGCACGCGGGTTGGCCTCGATCACATAGACCTCGTCGCCGGCGACGGCGAACTGGAAGTTCACGAGACCGATCACGCCCAGCTCGAACGCCATCAGCTCGGCCTGGCGGCGGATCTCGCTCTGAATCTCCGCCGACAGCGTGTGCGGCGGCAGCACGCAGGCGGAGTCTCCCGAGTGGATGCCGGCCTGCTCGACGTGCTGCATGATGCCGCCGATCCAGACGTCGTCGCCGTCGCAGAGCGCGTCGACATCGACCTCGATTGCCTGCTCCAGGAAGCGGTCGAGGAAGATCTCGCGCGGCCCGAGGCCGCCAGTGCGCTCCAGGTAGTCCTGGAGGCCTTCCTTGGAGTAGACGATCTCCATCGCGCGTCCGCCGAGCACGTACGACGGGCGGGCCAGCAGCGGGTACTGGACGTCGTCGGCGGCTTCGAGGGCGTCGGCTCCCGACTGCGCCGTGGCGTACGGCGGGGCCTTCAGCTCGAGCTTGTCGAGCAAAGCGCCGAAGCGTCCGCGGTCCTCTGCGAGGTCGATCGAGTCGACGCTGGTGCCGAGGATCGGCACGCCGGCGGCCTGCAGGCCCGCGGCGAGCTTGAGCGGCGTCTGACCGCCAAACTGCACGATCACGCCTTCAGGCTGCTCGATCTCGACGATCGCCAGCACGTCTTCGAGCGTGAGCGGCTCGAAGTACAGGCGCGTGGAGGTGTCGTAGTCGGTCGAGACCGTCTCGGGGTTGCAGTTGACCATGACCGCGTCGCGGCCGGAGTCTTTGACGGTCCAGGCGGCGTGCACGCAGCAGTAGTCGAACTCGATGCCCTGGCCGAT
>JAEZDB010000289.1 GCA_023429855.1 Actinomycetes bacterium | reverse complement strand
CGTGTGGAGACCGGACTCCAGCGCCGGGCGCGAGCGCTCGAGGCGTTCGTCGCCGACGTCCAAGGCGAGCGACGCGCGTTCGCCGACGGTGTCCTCCCGCCCGGCACACTCGACGGCTGCCCGTTCGTCGAGCCCGATCTGGCCGGCCTCCCCGATCCGCCGTCGGCGCGGATCGCCGTGGCCGGGATGGATCTCGTGCGCGACGCCGCGGGAGAGCTGCTCGTCCTCGAGGACAATTGCCGGACGCCGTCGGGCATGGCGTACGCCCTGGCCGCGCGTGACGCCGTGCGCGAGGTCTCGGGCGACGCGATCGCCATCCGGGACTTCCGCGCAGAGCTCCAGGCGACGCTCATCGCGGCGCTCGCCGCAGCGCGACCGCCCGCAGCCGACGACGAGGCTGAGACGGTCGTCCTCTCCGACGGGCCGGGCAACACCGCCTGGTACGAGCACCAGGTCCTCGCGGCGCTCGCCGGCGTCGACCTGCTGGTGACCGACGACCTGCGCCGCGACGGTGACGTGCTGCGCCGCCGCGACACGGGGGCGCCGATCGCCGTGGCCTACCGCCGCACCGACATCGACCGGCTGCGGACCGACGATGGGGCGCTCACCCCGCTGGGGGAGCTGCTGCTCGCGCCGCTCCAGGCTGGAACGGTCGCGCTGCTCAACGCGTTCGGCACCGGCGTCGCCGACGACAAGCGCATGCACGCGCACGTCGACGACCTGACCCGCTACTACCTCGGTGAGGAGCCGCTCATCCGCTCGGTCCCGACGCTCGACCTTGCGGAGCCCGCGGCCTTGGCCGAAGCCCTCGACCGGGCCGGCGAGCTCGTGCTCAAACCGCGCGATGGCCATGGCGGCCACGGCGTCGTGATCGGGCCGGCCGCGAGCGCCGCCGAACTCGACGCGCTGCGGGCCGAGGTACGGGCGGCGCCCGACGGCTGGATCGCGCAGGACGTGGTGGCGCTCTCGACGCATCCGACCGTGGTCGAAGGCGCGCTCGCGCCGCGGCACGTCGACCTGCGGCCGTTTGCGCTCGCCACCGGGCCGCGCGAATGGCGCGTGCTGCCTGGCGGGCTGACGCGCGTGGCCTTGGCGGCCGGCGAGATGATCGTGAACTCGTCGCGAGGCGGAGGAGGCAAGGACACATGGGTACTGACGTGAGCCCCGCACCGAGCTGGGCAGCGTGGCCGGTCCGGCCGGGCGCACCCGCGTGGACCATCGGCGTGGAGGAAGAGGTGATGCTCGTCGCCGCGCCCGGCTACAACCTGGCGCAGGCGGTCGACGAGGTCATGCCGCGCCTGCCGCTCGACGTCGCTCCGCGCATCCACCGCGAGACGCACGCCGCGGCCGTGGAGCTGGCGAGCGACGTGCACACCAAGGTCGACGACGCCGTCGACGACCTCCGCCACCTCCGCCGCGTGATGCGCCAGACCTGCGACCCGCTCGAGCTGCAGGTCGCGTCCTCTGGCACGCATCCGTTCGCCGTCTCGCGTGAGATCTCCGTGAGCCGCGGCGAGCGGCAGGCGGCCGTCTACGGGTCGATGCGCGAGCTGGCCCGCCGCGAGCCGACGTTCGCGCTCCACGTACACGTCGGGTTTGCCGACCCCGACGACGCGATCAAGGTGTTCAACCGGATGCGCGTCCACATTCCGATGCTGCTCGCGCTCTCGGCCAACTCGCCGTTCTGGCAAGGCCGCGACACCGGCCTGGCCTCGAGCCGCACGCCGCTGTTCCAGGCCTTCCCGCGCGTGGGCGTGCCGCGGCGGTTCGAGTCGTTCCAAGAGTGGGTCGACACCGTCGACATGCTCGTCAGCTGCGAAGCGTTCCCCGACCCGACCTTCCTGTGGTGGGACGTGCGCGTGCAGCCCCGGGTCGGCACGATCGAGGTGCGGATCATGGACGCCCAGGTCACGCTCGAGGCGACCAGGGCGCTCGTGGCGATGGTCCAGACGCTCGCCAAGCTCGAGCACGAAGAGGCCTGGGCAGAAGACGCGTCGCGGTCGGCGCCAGAGGTCCACGACGAGAACCGCTTCCTGGCGGCCCGCGACGGCGTGGAGGTCGCGCTGATCGACCCCGTGCAGCGGCGCCGCGTGCCGCTGCGTGAGCGCCTTGACGAGCTGCTGCCGCGGCTACGCCCCCACGCGCAGGACCTTGGCTGCGCCGACGCGCTCGAGGCCGTCAACGACCTCTACGACACGCCCGGCGCGGGCTACCAGTTGCGCGTCGCACGGCGCGCCGAGCGGCTGCCAGGTTTGGTGCGACAGCTCTCTGCTGAATTTTAGAGTCTCTGCCTGAACCTCTCCGGACTAGCGAGGGGGGCACGGTGAGGCGCTGAACCGTTTCAACGGTCTCGACTGGCGATCCGGGGCGTTTAGGCCATCTGTCGAGGGTGTCGTGGCACTAACGCGCCACAAGGTCGGAATGTGGTCTGACGCCATCGTGTGACGGCGATCACTGTGGTTACATCGGCGTAACTGAGCGGGTGTCAAGGGGACCGCCCGCCGTTCTCTCCCGCAGTAGGTCGCATGCGCAACTCGACGCTTCGCGCGCGGCTGGCCACATCCGTGGCTGCCGCCGTGCTCTCGCTCTTCGCCGCTGGTGTCGGGGCACCGGCTGCCCACGCCGAGTTCGTCGTCGACATCCAAGACGCGCAGCCGACGGGAACGAAGGAGGCGATGGCCTACAGCAACTTCTCGCTGTCGCTGAGCTTTCCGCGCGACTCGACGCCGAAGTCGCTGCAGCTCGACCTTCCCAAAGGCCAGCTCGGCGTCCTGTCGGCCGCGAGCATCTGCCCGCTGGCGACCTTCGAAGCCGACAACTGCACCTCTGCGTCGCAGATCGGCAACACCACCGTGGTCGTGAAGACGACCGTCATCGGCAACATCACCGCGACCGGCGCGATCTTCCGCATCCCGACGACGGGCAGCGAGGTTGGCCGGCTGGGCATCGTCGTGCGGCCGCCGATCGGCGACAAGATGTTCCTCCAGGGCCTGATGCGCGTCCGCGACGACGGCAGCTACGGCATCCGGGCCATCGTGCCGGACATGCCCAAGACGGCGAAGCTCACGGTGATCCCGGGGCTGCCGCCGGTCCCCCTCGACATCACGCTCGAATCGATGCAGATGACGATGTTCGGCCGTATCGGCGGCACGGGCACCGCCGGCTTCTTCTTCAACCCGGCGGAGTGCATCCCCGCGGTGACGGCCGTGTCGTCGACGGCGTGGGACGCATCGGTCGCGTCCGACACGTTCAGCTACACGCCCACGAACTGCGGAGCCGTGCCGTTCACCCCCTCGGTCGTGTTTCGGCCGAACCCCGCACCGGCGAGCGCGCCGGCCGAGTTCTCGGTCGTGGTCACCACGCCGTTCGACGGCACTGCCGCCAAGGTCCAGGCGCCGATGCGCAACACGACCATCATCCTGCCGCCCGGCGTGCAGCTGACCGGCGCCACGAACTCTGATGGCAACCTCACCGACTGCACCGACGCGCAGTTCTCGTACGCCAACCTCGCGCCGTCGAGCTGCCCGGCAGGCAGCAAGGTAGGCACGGTCGTCATGGACTCGCCGCTCGTGGGCGAGGTGCCCGGCGAGGTGTATGTGGCGAAGCCGTCACCGGGTTCCGGCGACATCATCCGCCTCTTCGTGACCGCGCAGCTCGGGACCGCCGTCGACGCCGTCCGCGTGAAGCTGCTCATCCGCGTCGCCGTCGACCCCGACACGGGCAAGATGACCAACACCCTCGTGGACCTGCCCGCGCAGCCCGTCAAGAGCTTCGCGTTCACGTTCCGCGGCGGCGACTCGCCGGGCACGCGTTCACCCCGGCTCTGCGGCACCTACACCGGTTCGGCCGAGATCACGCCGTTCTCGTCGAGCACGCCGGTCACCCGCAACAGCGATTACGTCGTCTCGACGAACTGCCCGACCCCCGGCACCTTCCGACCGGCGCTCACGATGACCACGTCGCCGACTACCGCAGGCGCGGCAACGACCGGGACGACGACGATCACCCTGCCGATCGGCGACGAGCCGATGACGCAGACCAAGGTCTCGCTGCCGCCGGGCATGCTCGCCAACCTCACCGGCGTGACGCTCTGCACCCGCGCCCAGGTCGGCGCGGGCAGCTGCCCCGCCGCCTCCAAGGTCGGCACGGTCAGCAGCCTCGCCGGGCAGTCAACCAAGCCGGGCCTGTTCGAGGGGACGGTCTACCTCACGCAGCCACCGAACGGATCGTCGTTGGCGGGCCTGTTCATCCAGGTGCCGGTGACCGTCGGGCCGATCTACCTCGACGACCTCAAGATCGAGGCCGGGCTCAGCCTGCGCCCCGACTACGGCGTCGACGTGATCAGCGCGATCCCGGAGACCGTCCGCGGACTGCAGCTCGACCAGCAGGAGCTGAAGCTCGTCTTCGACCGCGCGAACTTCCTCACCAACCCGCCGGTCTGCACCGGCAACACGGTGCAGGGCGCCTTTACGTCGGCGAACGGCACGAAGGCTTCGACCTCCTCCCCGCTCTCCGTCACGGGCTGCGACGCGATGAAGTTTGAGCCGTCGATCGCGTTTGCTGCGACGCCGGCTTCGGCCACAGCCGCGGCCGGGCTCACGACGACCGTCTCGTTCCCGGCGTCGGTGCCCGGCAGCGTGCAGGCGCCGGCGAAGCAGATCACCTTGACCCTGCCTGAGGGCGTGGCGCTCTCGCCGTCGGCGGGCGCCCGCGGCGACCTGGCCGGTTGCTCCGACGCGCAGTTCAGCGCCGGCGACCTGGCCGCCCCGACGTGCCCCGCAGGGTCCGAGGTCGGCACGACGTCGATCCAGACACCGTCGGTCGGCGCACTGACCGGCAAGGCCTACCTTGGCACGACCGTCCCAGGGCACCTGGCGCGCGTGATGATCGACGCCACCAGCGACACGTACGGACCGAACGCCCGCGTGAAGCTCGTGGGGTTCATCGATGTCGATGAGGCGACGGGCAAGACGACGGCCACGTTCGAGGGGCTGCCGCCCGTCGGGTTCACGGAGTTCAAGCTGGCCATGCGCGGCGGTGACGCCCCCGTGCTCGCGATGCCCCGCACCTGCGGCGCGCACGTCGGCTCGGCGGTAATGACGCCGTACGCGGGCGGCGGCGCCGACGCCACGCCGAGCGCGGCACTCACGATCGATCAGGACTGCCCCGATCCTGCCGCGTTCGCGCCGACGGTGGAGCTGGCGACGTCGACCACGCAGGCCGGCGCCGACACGGCGCTGACCACGGTGGTCAAGGTGCCGGCAGGCCACCAAGCGCTCACCGCGCTCAGCCTGACGATGCCGCGCGGTCTGCTCGGCCGGCTGACGGCCGTCCCGCTCTGCCCGGTTGACCGGGCCGCAGCCGGCACCTGCGACGAGGCGTCGCTCGTCGGCACCGTCAACGCGAAGGCGGGTGTGGCTTCGGCACCGTTCAGCGTGCAGGGACGGGTCTACATGACGGCGGGCTCGGGAGACGCGATCGCCGGATTGGCGTTCGTGCTCCCTGCCGTGGTCGGACCGATCGACCTCGGCAACGTCGTGACGCTGTCGCAGCTCAAGATCGGCGGGCCCGACCTAACGCTGCAGATCACCGCCGACGCCATTCCGACGCAGGTCAAGGGCATCCCGCTCACCCTCAGCGAGCTCGCGATCGCGATCGACAAGCCGGGCGTCGTGCTCAACGCGTCCACCTGCGACGCGCGAGCCGCCACCGCCATCCTCTCGGGGGCTGGCGGCGCAACCGCGTCGGCCAGCGCGCCGTACCAGGCCACCGGCTGCGGCGGGCTGAACTGGCGGCCGACGATGCAGCTCGACTTCACGGGTTCGCCGGCGGAGGTCGCGGTGAAGGGCCACCCCACCGTCGTGACCGAGATCACGCAGACGGAGGGCCAGGGCAACCTGCGGGGCGCGCAGGTGCTCCTGCCCGCTGGCGTCGCGACGGATCTGAGGAACATCAATGCGCGGTCGTGCGCCAGTGTCGAGGTTGCCGCGGCCGGCGGTTGCCCGGCGAACGCCACGGTCGGCTCGGCGACGATCATCACCTCGGCACTGCCGGAGCCGGTCGATGCGCCGATCCTGCTGGTGAAGGTCGCCGGGCAGGTGCTGCCGGGCCTGCTGCTGCAGGTGCGCGATCAGATCAGCTTCGACCAGCTCGGCGTCACGAAGATCGATCCGAGCGGCCGCATCGCCGTGACCTTCGACAACCTGCCTGACACGCCGATCTCGAAGATGTCGCTCACGTTCACGGGCGGCCCGGAGGGCGTGATTCAGATCGGCAAGGACATCTGCGCAGCGGGCGCGAGCAACGCGACGCTCACGGCCCAGCACGGCGCGCAGGTGCCGTTCGCGCTGCCAGTGCGGTGCAACGGCAAAGCGGCGTCGTTCGGGTCCGCCACCACCGTGCCCGCGTCGGCGACGCTGGCGGTGCGACCGACCGGCAAGAAGCGCGGCTACACGCTCACGGTCAGGAACGCCGGCGGCGTGCGCCGGCTCGCCCTCGGCATGCCCAAGGGCTTCTCGTACAGGAAGGGCGCCAAGGCGCGCAACGCGATCAAGGTCAGGCTTACCGGTGGCTCCGGCAGCAAGAAGGTCAAGGTGACGCGCTCGATCAAGGGCCGCACGCTCACCGTGAAGATCGGTTCGGCGAAGGTAACCCGGGTCGTCGTGACCGTCTCGTCGAAGTCGGCGAAGTTCACGGCGAAGTACGCCAAGACCCTCCGCAAGAGGTCCGGTCAGAAGAAGCTGAAGCCGAGGCTGTCGATCCTCGACGACGCCGCCAAGCCCTTCAAGCCGACGGCCAAGGTGTCGTTCACGCTCGCCAAGAAGTAGGCGTCCAGGCCACACAAGCGACGCACACTGGGCGGCACCGGTAATGCTCGCTCCGCTTTGTGTGACGGTTAACACTTTCATCTGGTAATCGGTAATCTCAGGCGGGTCTCCGCGCGTCCCTGTCCCGGTCGCCGTCCCGAACGAGAGCCCCATGTCCCGAATTCTTCGCCGCGCCGGCCTGCTGGCCGCGCTCGCGCTCACCGCTACCTTCGGAGCGGCCGTTGCCGATGCCGCCGCGTCGCCTGTTTCGAGCGGCCGCAACAACTGGTCGTGCCGGCCGTCGGCTGCGCACCCCGAGCCCGTCGTCGTGCTGCACGGCTTTCTCGGCAACCGAGACAACGACTTGGGCGGCAGCCTCGGCGTCGCGTTCAAGAACAACGGCTACTGCGAGTTCGACCTGACCTACGGGCAGCCGGTGTCGTGGATTCCGGTCGGCGGCATCACCGACGTCGCCGCGTCGGCCCGCAAGATCGCGGCGTTCATCGACCGCGTGCTCGCTGAGACCGGCGCGTCGAAGGTCGGGATCATCGGGCACTCCGAGGGCGGCATGCTCGCGTCGTACATCACGAAGATGCTGCCGGGCATGAAGAACAAGGTGTCGAAGGTGATCGGCATCGCCGCGGGCAACCACGGCACGTCGTTCGCCGGCGCGGTCTACCTCGCGGACTGGGCGAACGTGCGCCCGCAGGTCGACTTCGTGCTCAAGGCGTTCGGCTGCAAGGCGTGCACGCAGCTGATCACGGGCGCGCCGATGGTGCGTGCGCTCAACACCGGCCCGATCGCCCAGCCCGGCATCCAGTACACGATGATCGCGTCGCGCAACGACAAGCTCGTGACGCCGCACGACACCGCCACGACGAAGGAGACCGCGTTCATCCGCGAGCCCGGCGTCAACAACATCTACGTGCAGGACGTCTGCCCCAAGAGCGTCGTCGGCCATATCGCGCTCGCCTGGGACCCGAGCGTGGTCCGCCTGGCGCTCAACGCGTTCGACCCCGCGAACGCGGTGCCGGTGCGCTGCGACTACACGATCCCCTTCTAGCCCCGAGAACGACGGAGGGCGCCCCGCGGGGCGCCCTCCGTGAAAGCGTTCGGCGAGAAGCTCGCCTGGCGGCTCGTTCCTACTCGTGGAAGTCGCCGTCGATCCAGTCCATCTTGGAGCGGAGCGAAGCGCCGACCGACTCGAGCTGGGTCCCCGCCTGCTCTTCGCGGAGGCGGTTGAAGTTCTCGTTGCCGGCGCGGTACTCGCCGACGAACTCGCGAGCAAAGGTGCCGTCCTGGATCTCGGTGAGGATGGCCTTCATGCGCTCCTTGGTGCCGGCGTCGATGACGCGCGGACCGCGGGTGAGGTCGCCGTACTCAGCGGTGTTGGAGATCGAGTAGCGCATGCCTGCGAGACCCTTCTCGTACATCAGGTCAACGATGAGCTTGAGCTCGTGGAGGCACTCGAAGTAGGCCATCTCGGGGTTGTACCCGGCCTCGACGAGGGTCTCGAAACCAGCCTGGACGAGCGCCGAGGCACCGCCGCAGAGGACCGCCTGCTCGCCGAAGAGATCGGTCTCGGTCTCTTCCTTGAAGGTCGTCTCGATGACGCCGCCGCGGGTGCAGCCGATGCCCTTGGCGTAGGCCAGAGCCAGGGACTTGGCGTTGCCGGTCGCGTCCTGGTGGATCGCGATGAGGCCGGGGACGCCGGAGCCCTCTTCGTACTGGCGGCGGACGAGGTGGCCCGGGCCCTTCGGCGCGGCGAGGCCGACGTCGACGAAGGACGGCGGCTCGACCTGGCCGTAGAGGACGGAGAAGCCGTGGCCGAAGAGGAGCAGGTTGCCCTCGGCGAGGCCGTCGACCACGTCGGCTTCGTAGATGTCTTTGTGGAGCTCGTCGGGCACGAGCAGCATCACGATGTCGCCGCGGCTGGCGGCATCGGCCGGGGAGACGACCTCAAGGCCGTGGGACTTGGCCTGCTCGACCGACTTGGAGCCCTCGCGGAGGCCGACGATCACGTTGACGCCGCTGTCCTTGAGGTTGCGGGCGTGCGCGTGGCCCTGGCTGCCGTAGCCGATGATGGCGACGGTCTTGCCGTCGAGAAGCGCGAGGTCCGCGTCGTCGTCGTAGAACATTCGCGCGAGTCTACGGGGAGTGAGGGGACTCACGCGGCGTGGTCACTGGCGGGCCGCCGGCCGAGGGCTGGCCTCCCCCCGCGCGGCCAAGTAGGTTCGCCCGGTGACCACCGCCTCCCCGCCTAGACCGTCGCGTATCGCCTTCTTCGTCGCGATGGCGATGCTGGGACTCACCGTCGCCCAGCTCGCGTTCGCGACCTTCGCCGGGAGCGACCTCCCGCAGTTCGAAGGCAAGGCCTTCGGCGCGCGGCTCGTGTTCTACCCGGCGATGATGCTCAGCGTGCCTTTCCTCTGGTGGCTCGTTGCGAGGCAGCGAGGCAAGGACACGACGATCCCGTGGGCCGGCGTGGCGTTCATCATGGAGCCGTTTCTGGTCGACGTGACCGGCAACACGCTGAACCTCTACGACAAGATCGCCTGGTGGGACGACCTCAACCACTTCGTGAACTGGGGCTTCATGAGCTTCGGCATCGGCATCCTGCTGCGGCGCGCCAGCGGCGTGCCAGCGTGGGCGATCGGCACGATGGTTGCCGGCTACGGTGCGATCCTCGCGATCCTCTGGGAGATCGGTGAGTGGTACACGTTCATCCGCCACGGCAAAGAGCTCGACACCGCGTACGAGGACACCCTCTTTGACCAGGTGCTCGGCACGAGCGGCGCGACGATCGCGGGGCTCTTGACGATCTGGCTGATCCGGCGCGCCGCGATCGAGCGAAGGCTCGGCGCCCTGGTCTGACCGGCTGCGGGACCGGACCCCGACCCCGGTCATCCCTGCCGACCTGGGCGCCCAGGGTTCACCGCGCGATCTACGGGTCGCAGACCCGCGCGACCGTTCATAACTTGTTTGGCATGGCTTGCGTTGAAGCGTCGCGGGCGTTAGGACAACCCCAGGTGCAGTGGTTTCACCTGGGGGTATCTGCAGTGTCGCGATCACATCGGCCGCTTCTCGAAGCGCACCAGTTTCTGCGTAAGGGGCCCGTGAATGCGGAGGGCTGGAGCCAGCTCGTCGCCAAGGACCGCAACTGGGAGCGCTCCTACCGCGGGCGGTGGGCGCACGACAAGGTGGTGCGGTCCACGCACGGCGTCAACTGCACCGGATCGTGCTCGTGGAATGTGCACGTCAAAGACGGCCTGATCACCTGGGAGAACCAGGCGACGGACTACCCGGAGACCGAACCCGGGATGCCGAACCACGAGCCTCGCGGCTGCCCGCGAGGCGCGTCGTTCTCCTGGTACCAGTATTCGCCCCTGCGCCTGAAGTACCCGTACATCCGCGGGTCACTGCTGGAGATGTTCCGCGAGGCACGCAAACGCCTCGGCGATCCCGTCCTTGCGTGGGCGGAGATCGTCGAGACGCCCGAGAAGGCACGCCTCTATCGCCGGCATCGCGGCAAGGGCGGGTTTGTCCGCGCGTCGTGGGACGAGGCCATGGACCTCGTCGCCGCGGCGCACGTCTACACGATCAAGGAGAACGGCCCAGACCGCGTGATGGGGTTCTCCCCGATCCCCGCGATGTCGATGGCATCGTACGCCGCCGGGTCGCGCTTCTACGCGCTGATCGGCGGCGCCATCGGGTCGTTCTACGACTGGTACTGCGACCTGCCGATCGCCTCGCCGCAGACGTTCGGCGACCAGACCGACGTGCCGGAGTCCAGCGATTGGTGGAACGCCGGCTACTTGCTGGTATGGGGCACGAACCTGCCGACCACGCGTACTCCCGACGCGCACTTCATGACGGAGGCGCGATATCGCGGGCAGAAGGTCGTGGTCGTCTCGCCCGACTACGCCGAGCACACGAAGTTCGCGGACGAGTGGCTCGCGGCCACTCCGGGCAGCGACGGCGCTCTCGCGATGGCGATGGGCCACGTGATCCTCAAGGAGTTCTTCGTCGACCGCCAAGTCCCGTACTTCCAGGAGTACGTCCGCCAATACACCGACATGCCCATGCTCGTAACGCTGCGCGAGCGTGACGGGGCTTACGTGTCGGACCGGATGCTCCGCGCTAGCGACCTGCCCGGCGCCGCAGGCGTCGAGCATGCCGAGTGGAAGCCGGTGCTGATCGACGAGGTCACCGGCGAGCCCGTCGTCCCGAACGGCAGTGTCGGCCACCGCTACGGCGAACCAGGCCAGTGGAACCTCGAGCTCGGCGACGTCGTCCCGGCGATCTCTCTGATCGATCGCACCGACGAAACTGTTGCCGTCGATCTGCCGCGGTTCGACGTAGGGCTCGGCGAAGGCGGCGAGGCGATCCGCCGCGGCGTGCCGGTCCAGCGGATCGGCGAGCACCTCGTGACCACCGTCTACGACCTGCTGCTGGCGCAGTACGGCGTCGGACGCGATGGCCTCCCCGGCACGTGGGCGCACGGCTACGACGACGCCGACTCGCCGGGGACGCCGAGCTGGCAGGAGCCGATCACCGGCGTCGCGGCCGACGCCGCCGCGCGCGTGGCGAGAGAGTTCGCCCGCAATGCCGAGGTGACGCGCGGTCGGTCAATGATCGCGATGGGAGCTGGGACGAACCACTGGTTCCATTCCGACCAGATCTACCGCACGTTCCTGTCGCTCGTGATGATGTGCGGCTGCGAAGGGGTCAACGGCGGCGGGTGGGCGCACTACGTCGGTCAGGAGAAGGTGCGTCCGCTGGCCGGCTGGCAGCACGTGGCCATGGCCACCGACTGGACCCGGCCTCCCCGCCTGCAGGCCTCGACGCCGTTCTTCTATCTGCTCTCAGAGCAGTGGCGCTACGAGCGGCACCGCCCCGAGGCCCACGCCACACCGCTCGGCCGAGGCCTGCTGGAGGGCCGGCACACCGCCGACGTGCACGCACTCGCCGCGCGACTGGGGTGGCTGCCGTCCTACCCCACGTTCGACCGCAACCCGCTCAGCATCGCCGACGATGCCGAAGCCGCAGGTCAAGATCCCGTCGAGTTCGCGGTCGAGGAGCTGAAGTCCGGGCGGATGAAGTTCGCGGCAGAGGACCCCGGCGGGCCCGGCAACTATCCGCGGGTGATGACCGTGTGGCGGGCCAACATCCTGGGGTCGTCCGGTAAGGGGCACGAGTACTTCCTCAAGCACATGCTCGGCACCACGGAGAACGCCGTGCGCGCCGAGGAATCGCCACCCGACGAACGGCCCGCTGACGTGCGCTGGCGAGAGGAAGCCGTCGACGGCAAGCTCGACCTGCTCACGACGATCGACTTCCGGATGACGAGCAACGCGCTGTTCTCCGACGTCGTGCTCCCCTGCGCCACCTGGTACGAGAAGTTCGACCTCTCGTCGACCGACCTGCACCCCTTCGTCCACACCTTCAACCAGGCGGTCCCGCCGCCGTGGGAGAACCGCTCGGACTGGGAGGCCTTTCACGCGCTCGCCGAACGCTTCTCCGAGTTCGCGAAGGACCATCTCGGCGTGCGCCGCGACCTCGTCGCCGCTCCGCTGCAGCACGACACGGTCGACGAGATCGCCCAGCCGTTCGGCGAGGTGCGCGACTGGCGCGCCGGTGAATGCGAGCCGATCCCGGGCAAGACGATGCCCAAGCTGATGGTCGTCGAGCGCGACTACTCGCTGGTCGCTGAGAAGTGGGCGGCGCTGGGGCCTGAGGTCGAGCGTCTCGGCACTGCCGTCAAGAGCGCCCGCTGGGTCGCCGACCACGAGGTCGAAGAGCTCAAGGTCAAGAACGGGACCGTGCGCGGCGGGGTGGCCGACGGACGGCCCTCGCTGCGACGCGTCGAGCATGCGTGCGAGACGATCCTGGCGCTGTCGGGCACCACGAACGGCCGCCTCGCCGCCGAGGGGTTCGCGTCGCTCGAAAAGCTCTGCGGCGTGCCGCTGTCGGAACTCGGGCGCGAGCACCTCGGTACCCGGATCACGTTCCACGACGCTCAGGTCCAGCCACGCACCGTGATCTCGTCTCCAGAGTGGTCCGGGATCGAGTCCCACGGTCGGCGCTACTCGCCGTTCACGATGAACGTCGAGTACCGCAAACCGTGGCACACCTTGTCGGGCCGCCAGCACTTCTACGTCGACCACCAGTGGGTCCTCGAACTCGGCGAAGGCCTCCCAGGGTTCCGGCCGCCGCTCAACCACCGCGTGATCTTCGGCGACCAAGGCGCCGCCGACGGGTCTGGCCGCAAGGAACTCACGCTCCAGTACCTCACCCCGCACTCCAAGTGGTCGATCCACTCCGAGTACCAGGACAACCTCCACATGCTCACGCTCTTCCGTGGCGGCGGCTCGATGTGGATGAGCCGTGAAGACGCCGAGGAGCTCGGCATCAAGGACAACGACTGGATCGAGGCATACAACCGCAACGGCGTGGTGGCGATCCGGGCGGCGGTGTCCCATCGAATCCCACCGGGCGTATGCCTGATGTACCACGCCAAGGACCGGCATCTGAACGTGCCGCTCACCGAGCTGCACGGCAAACGCGGCGGGACCGACAACTCCCTCACCCACATCGTCATGAAGCCCACGCACTTCCTGGGCGGCTACGCGCAGCTCTCGTACGGCTTCAACTACTACGGACCCGTCGGCGCGCAGCGCGACGAAGTCACAGTGATCCGCAAGCGCGAAGGCGAGGTGAGGTTCTGATGAAGATCCGCGCCCAAGTCGGCATGGTGATGAACCTCGACAAGTGCATCGGGTGCCACACCTGCTCGGTGACCTGCAAGCAGGTCTGGACCAATCGGCCCGGCGCCGAGTACATGTGGTTCAACAACGTGGAGACGAATCCCGGCCAGGGGTACCCGCGCCAGTGGGAGGACCAGGAACGCTGGAACGGCGGCTGGGAGCTGACGAAGAAGGGCAAGCTCCAGCTCAAGGCCGGCGGGCGGCTCAAGAAGATGCTGACGATCTTCTCCAACCCGAACATGCCCGAGCTCGACGACTACTACGAGCCGTACACGTTCGACTACCACCAGCTGATCCAAGCGCCGCTGTCCAAACACGACCCGGTCGCCCGGGCTCGCTCGCAGATCACCGGCGAGCCGATGGAAAAGATCGAGTGGGGCCCGAACTGGGACGACAACCTCGCCGGCGGACCCGACCACATCCACGAAGACCCCTTGACGCGCGGCATCGAGGACCAGGTCAAAGCGACCTACGAGCAGGCGTTCATGTTCTACCTGCCGCGGATCTGCGAGCACTGCCTCAACCCGGCCTGCGTGGCGTCCTGTCCGTCGGGCGCAATGTACAAACGCGAGGAGGACGGCATCGTCCTCGTCGATCAGCAGAAGTGCCGCGGGTGGCGGTTCTGCGTGTCGGGCTGCCCCTACAAGAAGGTGTACTTCAACCACCAGAGCGGCAAAGCCGAGAAGTGCACGCTCTGCTATCCGCGCATCGAGGTCGGTTTGCCGACGATCTGCTCGGAGACCTGCGTCGGCCGCATCCGCTACATCGGTCTGGTCCTCTACGACGCCGATCGCGTCGAGGAGGCGGCGTCGGTGACCGACCCCAAAGACCTGCTGGCAGCTCAGCACAGCGTCTTCCTCGATCCGGACGATCCAGAGGTGCAGCGCCAGGCCGTCGCTGACGGTATCCCTGAGGACTGGCTCGAGTTCGCGCGACGCTCGCCCGTGTGGGCGCTGGCGCACAAGTACAAGGTCGCGCTGCCGCTGCACCCGGAGTACCGGACGCTTCCCATGGTCTGGTACGTCCCGCCGCTTTCCCCGATCACGAACGTGCTCGAAGAGGACGGCTTCGAAGCCGACCCCGATGAGGTCTTTCCAGCCATCGACAGCATGCGGATTCCGGTCGACTACCTCGCCGGGCTCCTCGCCGCCGGCGACGCAGACGTGATCCGCAGCGTGCTCCGCCGCCTGGCTGCGATGCGCCACTACATGCGCAAGCGTGAGGTCCTCGGCGTCCACGACACCAGCCGCGTCGAGGTGGCCGGGATGACGGCCGGCGACGTGGAAGACATGTACCGGCTGCTCGCTGTGGCCGATTACGGCGATCGCTACGTGATTCCGCAGGCCCATGCCGAGATCGGCGACCGGCTGATGGAGCAGCAAGGCTCGTGCGGACTGGACTTCCAGGGCGGCCCCGGCAACTGCGGGGCGATCGCGTACGACTCCCACGTCGATTCGGAGGCGTTCATGCTCACCGAAGAGGAGCCCACCATGCTCGACATCCGACAGATGCTGGGCGACCAGCGCGGGACCGACGGGAGGGCCTCGTGAAGTCGCGGCGTGCCCGCAGCCGCGCGGGGGCCCAGCCACGGCCCGCCGACCGCTCGACGGCGCTGACGTTCAAAGCGTGCTCTGTTCTGCTCCAGTATCCGGGCGGGGAAATCGAGGCGCTCGTGCCCGTCGTGCGCGCCGCCCTAGACGACCTGCCCCGCGAGGAGGCGCGTGACGCCCTCGAGCGCTTTCTGGCGTGGTGGGACGCCACGACGCCAATCGCTCGCCAGCAGCATTACGTCAAGGTGCTCGACCTGGGCAAGCGCTCGGGGCTCTACCTCACCTTCTACGGCGAAGGCGACCGGCGAGAGCGCGGCCCTGCGTTGCTGCGGCTCAAGCAGCTCTACCGGTCAGCAGGATGGCCGCTGGAAGGCGGGGAGCTTCCGGACTATCTGCCGGTGATGCTCGAGTTCGCGGCGGTCGCGCCGGCCGGCGACGGCGACATCGTGCTGCGCGAGCACCGCGCAGCACTGGAGCTGCTTCGCTTGAGCCTGAGCGAGCTGGGGAGTCCGTACCTGCATCTCGTCGACGCCACCTGCGCCGCGCTCGGGGAGGCCACGGTCGAGGAGCGGATGCGTGCAGGCCAGATCGCGATGAGCGGCCCGCCGAGCGAGCTGGTGGGGTTGGAGCCGTTCGCGCCGCCCGAGATCATGCCGACGGCCGGAGCACGCCGATGACCGAAGACGCCGGCTCCATCCTGCTTTGGATCATCATCCCGTACCTGGCGCTGGGGTTCTTCATCGTCGGGCACTGGTGGCGCTATCGGCGCGACCAGTTCCAGTGGACGACCCGGTCTACCCAGATCCTCGACCGGCGGGTCCTGGGCTGGGCCAGTCCCGCGTTTCATTTCGGCATCCTCGCCGCCGCCGGGGGCCACATCGTCGGCCTGCTCATTCCGGAGTCGCTGACCGAGGCGGTCGGGATCAGCGACCACACCTATCACTGGTTCGCGTTCGCGGTGGGCGGCGTCGCCGGGATTATCACGCTCGTCGGCTTCTTCGGGCTGCTCTACCGCCGCTTCACCAGCGTGCGCGTACGCCGCACCACGACGCGCCTGGACATGCTCACCTACGGGCTGCTGACGCTGATGATCCTGCTGGGGTGTTACATGACGGCCTGGAACGGGCTTGTCGCCGAGCCGTTCAACTACCGCGACTCGATCGGCGAGTGGTGGCGCTCGATCTTCATGCTGCGCCCCGACATCGACGCCGTTCAGGCCGCTCCGCTGAGCTACCAGCTCCACGCGATCACCGCGTGGGCGTTCTGGGCAGCATTCCCGTTCACGCGGCTCGTCCACGTCTGGAGCGTGCCGCTGGCCTACATCGGCCGGCCCTACATCCTCTACCGCCGCCGCTACAACACGCAGAGCTCGAGGATCCGCTGATGGCTCACGAAGCCGCTTCCGGCCAACCGCCCAGCACGGGCGCGCCCGTGGGCGACGACCACCGTCCGGGGAGTGGCCGAGCGCTCGCCCTCGCGACTTTCGTCTTCGCCGCCTGCTTCTACGCGTGGAGTCTGCTCGGCCCGCTCGGGCCCGATCTGCAAGAGGAGGCGGGCCTCAGCGATTTCGAGCTCTCGGCCGTGGTCGCGATCCCCGTGCTGCTGGGCTCGCTGCTGCGAGTGCCGTTCGGCATACTGGCCGATCGCTACGGCGGCCGGAGAGTGTTTCTCGCCGTCCTGGGGTTCATGCCGGTCCCGCTGCTCGCGCTGGCTCTTGCGCACGACTCGTTCGTGGCGCTCGCGACCCTGGGCCTGCTGCTGGGCGTGGGCGGCGCCTCCTTCGCGGTAGGTGTGCCGTTTGTGAACGGCTGGTTCCCGGCGCACCGCCAGGGCTATGCGCTCGGGTTGTACGGAGCGGGCATGGGCGGGACGGTGGTCGCAGGGCTGACTGCCCCGACGCTGGCCGACAAGTTCGGGTTGTCGGCGCCGTTCCTGGTCGCCGCGGTCGTCGTCGTGCTCGCGGCGGTGCTGTTCGCGGCTGCCGCACGCGACGCTGCAGCGCCCAAGGCGGAGTCGTCGATCGCGGCCTCGCTGGCTCCCTTTCGCACGGATCGTCGCGCCTGGGCGCTCACGCTCTTCTATTTCCTGGCGTTCGGTGGGTTCGTGGCGATGTTCCTCTACCTCCCCAAGCTGCTGACGGGCATCCACGACCTGGAGAAGGCCGACGCCGGCGCTCGGGCCGCCGGGTTCGCACTGCTTGCCGTGCTGGGCCGGCCCGCTGGCGGCGTGCTCGCCGACCGCATCGGGGCGACGCGGGTCCTTGCGATTTCCTTCACGGGCACTGGCGTCCTCGCCGTCATCCTCGCCGCCGCATACGAAGACATGGTCGTGCTTACGATCTGCTGCCTGACGCTAGCGGTCGCCCTTGGCCTCGGGATGGGCGCGGTGTTCAAGCTCGTCCCGCAATGGTTCCCGAGTCAGGTTGGCGGCGTGACCGGCGTCGTGAGCGCCGCGGGTGGGCTCGGCGGGTTCTTCCCGCCGCTGCTGATGAGCGTGGTGAAATCGGCAACGGGCGGCTATGCCGCGGGGTTCCTGCTCCTTGGCGCGCTGGCCGCCGGCTGCGCGCTGGTCCTGGCCGCCCAGCAGCGCTCCAGCCGGCTCAGGGGCGAGCCGCACGGCGGCGCCGCTCCCGGCTGACAGCGCACCAAGGAGCAGGCCGGCCACCATCTCCCGGGAATCGGCCACGGGTGCGGCCGGCAGAGGAGTCAGCGAGGCAGAAGCGGATCGATCCACGCGGTCCGTCGATCCAGCGCGGCGACGTGCGCCTTGAGCGCCGCAATCGCATCGGCGATCGAGGCCATCTGTTTGCCCAGCCCGTCGACCCCCGCGGGCAGACTGGCGATCGTGCCGGTCAACGTGTCGAGTTGGGTGGACAGTCCCTCTAGCCGCGTGTCGAGGTTCGCCAGCGATGACAACTGCGCGGCCAGGTCGGCGAGCCTGCGGTCCACGTGATCGAGGGCGGCAAGCTTGTCGTCCATCGAAGCGAGTCGACGATCGACGTTCTCCAGCGGCTGCAACCGTCCGTCGACACCTGCGAGTCGCGCATCGACCTGATCGAGTACCGCGAGCCGCCGGTCGAGGGCAACGATGTGGTCGTCGACGGAGTTCAGCGCGTCGAGCGCCTTGAGCCGTGCCGCGACCACGTCGAGATTGCTGTCGACGCTTGCGAGCGTCCCATCGATGTCGCCGAGGTCAGCGAGGCTGCCTTCGATGTCGGCGAGCGCCGCCAGCTGGCCGCGCATTCCTGCAAGGTCGGTCCGCAGCTCAGGCAGCGCAGCGACCGACTCCCCCACGCCCGATAGCTGCCCGGCGACCCTGGTGAGCTGCACCGTGGTCGCCGCCGACAGCTTGCGCAGCGACCCGCTCATCGTGCCGAGCCGGCCGTCGACGCGATCCAAAACCTTCGGTGCATCATCAAGCAGCGGCCCGGCCGATGCGGCCAGCGGATCGAGCGTGCCTTTCATCGCCCTCAGGTCGACCGCCATCGTCGAGGTCGATGCGGCGGTCGGCGGCAGGGAATCGAGCTGCGACACAACGCGATCCAGCGAGCGGTTCATGCCGGAGATGAGCACGCCCAGCCCAACGGCAACCGCTAGCGTCGCTGCCAACGCAACGGCGAGGCTCAACAGGATCGCGGGCGAAAGGCGCACGTAGGCGACGTCTTCATCAACGGTGTCAGCACCGCGCCCGCGAACTGGTGCTGGGAGCGTGAGGACCATCATGGCGCGACGGTATGTCGGCAAGGGCGACGGCAGTATGCCGGGGGTCACAGCTCGGCTCAGCTCGCGTAATCGGCCCACGCCGAGCTGCGGAGAACTACTCAGCGATACCGCGCAAGTGGTGCAGGTCGCGGGCCGCGTGCTTGCGCGGCAGCTGGAACTCCGGCTTAGACGTCGGCGGCCGCGACGTGCGTGCGGCCGGGGAAGTGCAGCGCGCCGTCGGGCTGCTGCCACGGCTCCACCTCGAGCTCGAGCTCTTCGGTGAGCTCGTCGCGCTCCTCGGGCGAGATCGCCGCGATGAGCTTGGCGAAGTCGGGTGAGAGGTCGAGGCGGGCGTCCCACCAGTCGTCGAACGACCCGAAGGTGAAGGTCATGTCGACCTGTTCGACGACTGGGTCGAAGAAGCCGCTGTCGCCGAGGACGTCGACGATCTTCGCCGGGTCGGCCCAGGCAAACATCTGCGGGCCCGGACGGGTCGGGTCGCCGATCAGTCCGCGGTCACGCAGCGCGGAGAGCGTGGAGCCCGTCCACGGATTGTCTTCGTGGCTCGTCCACGCTGCCAGGGCCACGCGCCCGCCCGGCGCCAGCACGCGGCGCGTCTCCTGCAGCGCAGCCTGCGGGTCGAGGAGCAGCATGTAGCCCCAGCGGCAGAGCACGCGGTCGACGCTGGCGGTGTCGAAGCGCAGCCCCTCCATGAAGAGCTCGCGGACCTCGATGTTGTCGGCGCCCTTCGTGCGCTCGCGCAGACGCTCGAGCATCTTCGGGGCGGCGTCACTGAGGATCACCGTGCCGTCGGGACCAGCCTTGGCCGCGGCGACGAGGCCCGTGTCGCCCAGGCCAGAGGCCAGCTCCAGCACGCGGCTTCCTGGCACGATCTCGGCCAGGTCGACCAGACGCGACGTGACCGGTGCCGTGATCGAGTCGAAGGCAAGCTGCTGGCGCGCCCAGCCTTCCGCGGCACGGTTCCAGCCCTTGACGAGGGCCGCCCGCTCGTCTTGCGGCGGCATCAGGACCTGCTCACGCAGGCGCGCGCAGCCCGAGGCGGTCCGTGACCTCACGGACCGAGGCGGCGCGGTTCATCGTGTAGAGGTGCAGGCCTGGGACACCCTGCTCAAGCAGCTTCGCCGACAGGTCGACGGCGACGTCGATCCCGAGCGCACGCGTGGCATCGGCATCGCCGGCGACCTCCTCCATGCGCGCGTTAAGCGCGTCCGGGATCGTCGAGCCGTTCATCGCGGCCATACGGCGCGTGCCCGGCACGCTGACAAAGGGCATCACGCCTGGGATCAGCGGCGTGTCGGAACCGAGCTTCGCGAGTTCGTCGACGAGGCGCGCATAGTGGTCGACGTCGAAGAAAAACTGCGTCATGCCGAAGTCGGCCAGCTCGAGCTTGGCGGCAAGGCGGCGGCGGTCCTCCTCGAACGAGGGGGACCGGGGGTGTTTCTCCGGGAACGCGGCGACGCCCACCGAGAAGTCGCCGATCTCGCGGATGAGCGCGATGAGCTCGTCGGCGTAGACGAAGTCGCCCGCGTCGCTGCCGTCTTCCGGCGGGTCGCCCGCGAGCGCGAGGATGTTCTTCACGCCCGCGTCGCGGTAGCTGGTGATCAGCTCGGCCAGTTCCTCGCGGGTGTGGCCGATGCACGTGAGGTGCGGCATCGTCGGGAAGTCGTGCTCGGCGTTGAGGCCGTTCACCAGGGCCTCGGTCTGCGAGCGGGTGCTGCCCAGCGCCCCGTAGGTGACCGACGCGAAATTCGGCTGCAGCTCGGCGAGGTCGTTGAACGCGGCGGTGAACGCGGCTTGGCCTTCCTCGGTCTTCGGCGGGAAGAACTCGAAGGACAGCGTGGTGCCGCTACGCAGGAGGTCGTCGATGCGCTGCATTACCGAGCAGAGTACCGGGAAGGGGCCGCTCACGGCGAGCGTCCTGGCTCAGCCCAGCTCGCGGCGAATCAGCTTGCCCGTGGGGGTGCGCGGCAGCGACGCGACGGCCGTGACGGCCTTCGGCACGGCGAACGGCGGGAGGACGGCACGCAGCGCCGCACGCGTGGCTTCGGGGTCGAGGTCGTGGCCGGGCTCGACGACCACACGCGCTTCGAGCCGCTCCCCCCACTCCGGGTCGGCAACGCCGAGCACGGCGGCGTCGGCGACCCACGGCAACGCCAGCAGGTGCGCTTCGACCTCGGTCGGCGCGACGTTCTCGCC
>JAEZDB010000284.1 GCA_023429855.1 Actinomycetes bacterium | reverse complement strand
GGTCTCGTCGGCGCCGAAGAGCAGCTCGCGCAGCTCCATGGCGGAACCCGGCCGATCCGCCGGATCGAACGACAGCGCGCGCGCGACCGCCGAGGCGACGTAGGGCGGCACGCCGTTGACGAGGCGGTCGAGCGGCGGTGGCCGCTGCTCGCGCTGCGCGAGGACGAGGTCAGGGAGGGAGTTGCCCGTGAACGGCAGGCGGCCGGTCATCAGCTGGAAGATCACGACGCCCAGGCCGTAGATGTCGGCCTGCGGGGTGGCCTTGTCGCCGGAGGCCTGCTCGGGTGCCAGGTACGAGACGGTGCCGAGGACCGCCCCGTGCTGCGTGACCTGGAGGGCGTCGCCGGCCCAGGCGATGCCGAAGTCGGCGAGCTTGACCTGGCCGTCGTCGGCGAGCATGAGGTTGCCGGGCTTGACGTCGCGGTGGATCACGCCGTGGCGGTGGGCGTGGCCGAGGGCGCGGCAGGCGCCGTCGGCCAGGTGCAGCGTGCCGTCGACCGAGAGGCGTCCGTGCTGAGCGAGCAGCTGGGCGCCGGAGCGGCCCTGGACGTACTCCATAACGATGTAGTACCGGCCCTTGTCGGGATCGAAGCCGTAGTCGAAGACCTGGACGATGTTGGGGTGCACCAGCCGCGCGGCCGACTTGGCTTCGCGCTGGAACCGCTGCACGAACTGGGGGTCGTCGGCGAGGTGCTCAGCGAGCAGCTTCACGGCGACGTAGCGCTCCAGGCGCGCGTCGAACGCGCGGACCACCGTCGACATCCCGCCCGAGCCGATGCGCTCGTGCAGCTCGTAGCGGCCGATAAGCACGTCGTTGCTCACTGGCCCCACGCCTCCTGCATCTCGCGCAGGCGGCGCTCCCACTTGGCGCGCTCCTTCTCGAGCTTCTTCTCCAGCTGCTGCTGGGCGCCCTCGATGTCGTCGGGGGTGATTCCGCCCGACGGCGCTTCGGTGTCGGGGCCGCCTGGCGTCGTGACGCCATCATCGGGGTCTTCGCCGGTGCCCGGGTCGGGGCCGCCATCGGCGCTGCCCGGGTCGGGCGTCGTCGGCTCCTCGGGGGTGACCGGCGTCGTTGGCGTCGTGGCTTGGGCGGCCTCCTCGGCGGCCTGCTCGGCCTCGCGGCGCTGCTGCTCCTTGAGCGCCTCGGCCGTGGCGACCTCCTGGCACGCGGCGCGCGCGGCCCGCGAGATCTCGCGTAGCGACTCCTGCAGCTGGTTCACGAGGTCGGCCGGCGTGTCGTTGGGAAGGCCGACGATCTTGGCCTGCGCGCCCAGGACGCGCCCGCGAACGGCGTCGCAGCGCCCCTCGCGGGCGTAGCGCTGCATGGCGTCGAGGTCGGCGGAGAGGCCGGCAGCGGTGGTCGGCGGCAACCCCGTCGAAGGAGGGTTGACCGCGAGGGCCGCGCCGGTGCCCACACCGAACGCCACAAGGCAGAGAAGGATCCAGCGCATCGCCGTCATCGACCGCGCATCTTCGCGGTTTGCGCGGCGCAACGCAGCCGGTTCGTCACAAACCGGCTCCGAGACGGTCGGCGAGCGCGTCGGGCAACCCAGCGTTGCGGATCGCCGCCTGCGCGGTCACCACGTCGTATTCCACCCGGTGCCACTGGGCGGTTCGGGCATCCAAGTCGAGTTCGAGCCAGGCCGCGCGCGGATCGCGGTCGCGCGGCTGACCGACGCTGCCCGGGTTGAGGATCCAGTTGCGTTCGCCGAGCTCCACGACGTCGCCGTCGGTGCGCAGCACGCCAGCCGCGCCGCCGGAGACCTCGGCGTCGAGCTGCCAGGAGAGCGCCAGGTGCGAGTGGCCGACGAGCACGACCTGGTGGATCTGGTCCTCGAGCAGGCTGCGCGCCACGCTCGGCTCGACGACGTACTCCCACGCCGGGTCGCGCATGCTGCCGTGCGCCAGGCCGATGCCGAGCTGGTGCGTCGAACTCGGCCAGCCTTGGATCTCTTCGCGCTCTTCGGGCGAGAGCTGCTGCGCCGTCCACGAGATCGCGACGCGCGCCGACCGCGAGAAGCCCTCGGCCGAAGACACGCCCGCGGCGACGAGGTCGTGGTTGCCGGCGAGCTTCACGCTGCAGCGGTCGCGCAGCAGCGCCATGCACGCCGCTGGCCGAGCGCCGTAGCCCACCACGTCGCCGAGCGACCAGACGGCGTCGACGGCGGCGGCGTCGATCGCCGCCAGGGTCGCTTGGAGCGCTTCGAGGTTCCCGTGCACGTCGGAGAGCACCGCGACCCTCATGGCCGCAGTCCTCTCACGCGTTTGGCGCGGCGTCTGCGCCGAACTGCCGGGCGTAGCGCTCGACGGCGTCGTCGAGCGCGTCGGCGAGTTCCCCGGCGAACGGGGGCGACAGGATGATCTGCGATGTGACCATGCCGACGGCCTCGCCGCCGGCCGGGTCGGGCGTGCGGTCGACGTGGGCGAACGTGAGGGTGATCTCGTATTCCGAGACCGTCACGTCGGCGAAGTTCGCGTATTCCGCGCGCAGGCCGTCGGCCGCGTGCAGTCGGTAGCGCGGAGGGGTCTCGCCGTCGGCCATGGGCGCAAACTACCATCGGCCCCGTGCGCTACCTCGTGATCGCCGTCGGACGCCTGCGCCCGCCGTACACCGATGACGCCGATCACTACCTCGGCAGGCTCAAGGGCCACGCGAAGGTCGAGATGATCGAGGTCAAGACCGACGACCAGGTCGAGAAGCGCATTCCGCCGAACGCCTACGTCGTGCTGCTCGACGAACGCGGCAAGAGCCGCGACTCGGTCGCGTTCTCCAAATTCCTCGACGACCGCCGGCTCGACGGACGCCCGCTCGTGTTCGTGGTCGGCGGCGCCTACGGCCTCACGTTGCCGGGCGCGCACGAGACGATCAGCTTCGGACCGATGACGCTGCCCCACCAGCTCGCGCGGATCGTCCTGCTCGAACAGCTGTACCGTGGGCTTTCGATCCTCGCTGGCTCGCCGTACCACCACGCCGACACCCCCGGAAGCTGATCCCTGCCTCATGCCCGATCCCGTCTCCGACGCCGCCCTCAGCATCGACGCGCGCCTGCGCCAGGCGATCGCGCAGCGCGCGAGCGCGGCAGCCGGGATCGAGGTCGACGCAAGCGCGGTTGCGCTGACGCTGCCCAAGCAGGCCGGCCACGGCGACCAGGCGACGAACATCGCGATGGTGCTCGCCAAGCGCGCCGGCAAGAACCCGCGCGAGCTGGCCACCGCGATCGTCGACGGGCTGACCGAGGACCTCGGCGACCGGCTCGCCAAGGTCGAGGTCGCGGGCCCGGGCTTCATCAACCTCACGTTCGGCGATCCGCTGCTGCGCGAGGCGCTCGCGGCCGTGACCGGTGCGGGGCGCGCGTGGGGCGGGGGCGGGGCCACAGCGCCCGAGAAGATCAACGTCGAGTTCGTCTCCGCCAACCCGACGGGCCCGATGCACATCGGCCATGCCCGCAACGCGGCCTACGGCGACGCGACCTCGCGTCTGCTGCGCTTCTTCGGTCACGAGGTCGAGCGCGAGTACTACGTCAACGACTTCGGCAGCCAGATCAAGAACCTCGGCCTCTCGATCGGGGCCCGCGCCCGCGGTGAGGAGGTTCCCGAGGGCGGCTACCAGGGCGACTACGTCGTCGAGCTGGCGAACTCGATTCCCGGTGCGGCCGAGCAGTCTGACGAGGAGCTGGCCACGCTCGGCGTCGCCGCGATGCTCGACCGCGCGCGGGCCTCGCTCGACGCGTTCGGCGTGCACTTCGACCGGTTCTTCTCCGAGCGTTCGCTGCATGAGGCTGGCGACGGCGGCGAGAGCGCCCTGGATCGCGCGCTGGCGATCGTCAAGGACAACGGCGAGCTCGTCGAGCGCGAGGGCGCGTGGTGGCTGCAGACCGAGAAGCGCGGCGACGACAAAGACCGCGTTGTGATCCGCTCCGACGGGGCCCCGACCTACTACGCCTCCGACCTCGCGTACATGCGCGACAAGCACGACCGCGGCTACGACCGCCAGCTGCTCGTGCTCGGCGCCGACCACCACGGCTACATCGGCCGCATGCGCGCCGCGTTCGAGGCGTTCGGCGGCGACCCAGACCGCTTGGAGCTGCTGATCATGCAGCTGGTGAACCTCGTCGCCAACGGCGAGCCGGTGAAGATGAGCAAGCGCGCCGGCCAGTTCGTCACGCTCGACGACCTTGTCGGCTACGTCGGCGTCGACGCCGCCCGCTGGTACCTGCTCCAGCGCTCGCACGACACCGCGATCGAGCTCGACGTGGAGCTGGCCCGCAAGGAGTCGAGCGAAAACCCGGTGTACTACGTGCAGTACGCCCATGCGCGGGCCTGCTCGGTGCTCGACCGCGTCGCGCCCGAGGCGCAGGCGCTGGCGACCAGCCTCGAGGGCGACGCCGCGGCGTTGCTCGACCTCAGCGCGCCCGTTGAAGACGCCGAGCGTGCGCTCGTGCTCAAGCTCGGCGAGCTGCCCAACGAGGTCGCCGTCGCCGCGAACCGCCGCGCCCCGCACCGCATCGCCACCTACGCGCTCGAGCTCGCGCAGACCTTCACCGCCTTCTACCGCGACTGCAAGATCGCCGGAGCCGAGGGCGACGGCGTCGAGGCGTGGCGCGCGGCGCTCACCGTCGCCTCACGCGACGCGCTCGCCACGGCGCTCGGGCTGCTCGGCGTGAGCGCGCCGGAGCGCATGGAGCGCCGCGACGAAGAGGTCGCCGACGCCTAGCGTCGGCGTTTGCGCCTGAAGGACCGAACGACCGGTCATTCAGGCGCAAACGCCCGACCGACGCCTAGAGGTTCGAGAAGAACCCGAGGCCGAGCTCGTCGAGCCAGCGAGTCAGCTCGGTCACGATCACCGGCAGTTGGCCGGTGGCGAGCAGCAGTCCGAAGACGATCAGGATCGAGCCGCTCACCAGGGCGACGCCCTTGTGGTGGCG
>JAEZDB010000177.1 GCA_023429855.1 Actinomycetes bacterium | reverse complement strand
CGGTCGGGCCGCCGCCGGCCGCCAGGCGGCGAGCGCGCTTCTCGGCGACGAGCGCGCGGAGGTCGGCTTCGTCGTCGCCGCGCGTCGGCCGCGGCGCGTCGCCTTCACGGCCGTGGAACGGCGACTCGCCGCCGATCTCGTCGAACGCCGACGGTGCCCGGGCGATCACCAGCGACACGATGACGCCGACCACCACGACGGCGATCGCGACGATTCCAAGGGCATCCACCTCCCGAGTATCGCGCGGGAGGCCAGCCGTCGGACTGAACGTACGAAAGTGGTCGCTCTGGCGACCACTAAATCCCGTTCAGTGCTGAGTGAGGGGGCAGGGCGCCGAGATGTCTGGACAGACGTCCAGACGATGCGGTTGACTGGCGGCATGGCCGACGACGCCCTCCACGCTGCCAGGCAGTCGATCGTCGACGCCGGCGCTCGCCTCGTCGAACGGGGATTCGTGCTCGGGTCGTCGGGCAACGTCAGCGTGCGGGTCGACTCCGGCCGCGTGCTCGCGACGCCGACAGGGGTGGCCCTTGACGCCCTCACGCCCGAGGCGCTGCCGCTGCTCGAACTCGACGGCCACCAGGTCAGCGGCCCACTCGCGCCGACCTCGGAGGTGTCGCTGCACCTCGCCATCTACCGCCAGACGAGTACGGCCGGTGCCGTCGTCCACACGCACGCGCCCTACGCCACGGCGCTCTCGTGCGTCGTCGACGAACTGCCGCTCGTGCACTACGAGATGCTCCTCCTCGGCGGCGCGATCCGCGTCGCGCCGTTTGCCGCATTCGGCACCGACGAGCTCGCCGACCTGGCGCTCACGGCGCTCGACGGCAAGACGGCGGCGCTGCTCGCCAACCACGGCACCGTCGCCCACGGCGCCGACCTCGCGGCCGCGATGAAGGCGACCGAGCTGCTCGAGTGGAGCGCCGCGGTCTACACGCGCGCGGCCGCCGTCGCCACGCCGCGCGCGCTCACCGCTGAGCAGGCCGAAGCCACGATCGCCTCGGCGCTGCGGCACCGCTACGGCCAGCCGCAGCCCGCGGCGGTCGACCTCTGATCCTCGGCGGCTCGCCCGCCCGCCAACCGCCCCACCCGGAGTCTCCCCATGTCTGAACAGCCGATGCGCGCCGTCTGCCTGGGCGCCCACGTCCTCGACGTCCTCGCCCGGCCCGTCACCGAGATCCCCGAGGGGCAAGGCGCCGCGCTCGTCGAGGAGATCGTCCTGTCGGCGGCTGGCACCGCGGCCGGCACCGCGCTGATCCTCGCCAAACTCGGTGCGGAGGTCTGGTCGGCAGGTGCCGTCGGCGAGGACGCCAGCGGTCGGATGCTCCGCACGCTGCTGGAAGACGCCGGCGTCGACACGTCGCTGCTCCTCACGCACGCCGACCTCGCGACCTCGGCGACCGTCCTGCCGATCCGTCCCGACGGGTCGCGCCCGGCGTTGCACCACGTGGGCGCCAACGCTGGGATCGACGTATCGGCGCTCGACTGGTCGGTCATCGAACAGGCCACCCACCTGCACTTCGGCGCACCCGAGATGATCGGCGGCGAGAGCGCCGCCAAGGTCGCGCTGCAAGCGAAGGAGCTGGGCCTGACGATCTCCGCCGACCTGCTCGCGCCCACGAGCCCCGGCCTGCTCGACTGGATCGATGCGCTGCTGCCGCACCTCGACCACCTGCTGCCCAACGACGAACAGGTCCTCGGGCTCACCGGCGCCGACGACCTCGAGAGCGGCCTCCTGGCGCTCCAGGCGCGCGGCGTACCGACCGTTGTGGCGACCCGCGGCGCCGACGGTGCAATCGGCGTCTCCGGTGGCGAGCGGTTCACCGTGCCCGCCTACCCCGTCGAGGTCGTCGACACCACCGGCTGCGGCGACGCCTTCTCAGCCGGTTACCTGCGCGGGCTCGCGCTCGGCCAGCTTCCTGAGCAATCGGCCCGGCTCGGCTGCGCCGTCGCCGGGCTCAACGCCGAGCGCCTCGGCACCGGCCTCGCCGACCTTTCACTCGAGCGTGCCACCGCGCTCACCGCCGCGTACTAGTCTGCGCCCCGTGGCCGCGTGTGCGCGCGGTCACGCTTTGTCGAGCCGCACGCGCTTCACGCCGCGGCCACCCCTTCAGAGGAGCACGACCGGATGATCGACTTCACCCTCACCGACGACCAGGCCGCGATTCGCGCGCAGGCCCGCGAGTTCGCCGAGAAGGAGATCCGCCCGGTCGCCTGGGAATGCGACGAGAGCGGCGAGATGCCGCTTGACGTGATGAAGAAGGCCTGGGAGATCGGCCTCATGAACACGCACGTGCCCGAGCGCTTCGGCGGCCTGGCCATCGACTTCCTCACCGGCACGATCCTCGAAGAAGAGCTCGCCTGGGGCTGCTCCGGGATCGCCACGTCGATCAACTGCAACGGCCTCGCCACCATCCCGGTGCAGCTCGCCGGCAGCGAAGAGGTGCAGAAAGAGCTGTTCGAGCACCTCACCTCCGAGTTCGTCCTCGCCTCGTTCGGACTCACCGAGCCGGGCGCCGGCTCCGACGTCGCCGGCATGCGCACCAGCGCCAAGAAAGTCGGCGACAAGTACGTCATCAACGGCTCCAAGTGCTTCATCACCAACGCCGGCTACTCCCAGTACTTCACCGTCTTCGCCAAGACCGACCCCGAAGCGGGCCACCGCGGCGTCTCCGCCTTCCTCGTCAAGAAAGACGACTCGATCACGATCGACAAAAAGGAAGACAAGATGGGGCAGCGGGCATCGAACACCGGCACCGTCACCTTCAACGACACCGAAGTCGACGCCAAATACCTCCTCGGCGAAGAGAACGGCGGCTTCAAAGTCGCGATGGGCACCCTCGACCGCACCCGCCCCGGCGTCGCCGCAATGGCCACCGGCATCTCGCAGGCCGCCTTCGACATGGCCAAGGCCTACTCGCTCGAGCGCGTGCAGTTCGGGGTGCCGATCGCCATGCACCAAGCCATCCAGTTCCTCCTCGCCGACATGGCCACCAAGATCGAAGCCTCGCGCCTGCTCACCTGGCAGTCCGCCAAAGTCCTCGACGACGGCAAACGCAACTCGCTCGTGAGCTCGCACGCCAAGCGCTTCGCCTCCGACTCCGCCATGGAAATCACCACCGACGCCGTCCAGGTGCACGGCGGGTATGGCTACATCAAGGAGTACAAGGTGGAGAAGTTCATGCGCGACGCGAAGCTCATGCAGCTCTACGAAGGCACCTCGCAGATCCAGCGCATGGTCATCGCCAAGGACATCCTGCTCGGGCGCGGCTGAGCCGCTCGTCTTGGCGGGTTGCGGCGCTGCCCCTGGTGGGTAGGGCTGCGGGCCGGGGCCCGCGCTTCGCTCAGGTCACTTCGCTCGCCAGGGGCTCGCTGCGCTCGACTTCGCTGCGCGC
>JAEZDB010000067.1 GCA_023429855.1 Actinomycetes bacterium | reverse complement strand
GGGTCGCGCCGCATGCGGTGCCGCAGCGCGAGGTGCGCCGCACGCGACACGTGGTCGGCGGTGACCTCGTCGTCGCCATCGAGCGCCGCGATCGCCCGCGCTGCGTGTGCGCACACGAGGTCGCCGCGCACGCCGTCGAGATCCAGCGACGCACACACGGTCGAGATCCGCAGCAGCTCGCGCTCGGGCAGTCGCACACCTTGAAGCCGTGACCGTGCCACCGTGATCTTCGAAGCGAGCTCGGCGTCGGCCGCGGCCCATTCGGCCGCAAAGCCGGCGGGGTCGGCGTCGTAGGCCAGGCGACGGGCGACGATGGCCGCGCGCCGCTTGGGGTCGCGCGGACCGGCGATCTCCACGCCGAGGCCAAAGCGGTCGAGCAGCTGCGGACGCAGGTCGCCCTCTTCAGGGTTCATCGTCCCTACGAGCAAGAAGCGGGCGTCCTGCACGACCGAGACGCCGTCGCGTTCCACGGTCACAGCGCCAGAGGCGGCCGCGTCGAGCAGCGCGTCGACGAGGTGGTCGCCGAGCAGGTTGACCTCGTCGACGTAGAGCACGCCGCCATGGGCGCGCGCGAGCATCCCGGCTTCAACCCGGTGCTCGCCGCCGATCGCCGCGCGCAGGTCGAGCGTGCCGACCAGGCGGTCGAGCGTGGCGCCGAGCGGCAGCTCGACGAGCGGCGCATTGGCACCGAGCATCGGCGCGAGGGCGCGCACGGCCGTCGACTTCGCGGTTCCGCGCTCGCCGCGCACGAGGACGCCGCCCACCGCCGGGTTCACCGCGCACACGAGCAGGGCCTCGACCAGGTCCTTCTGGCCGACGACCGCGCTGAGCGGGTAGATGCTCACGCCGTCGCGGCCTCGAGGTCGTCTTCGAGCGCGAGGTAGCGCTGCTTGATCGCGTCGACGACCTCGTCGGACGGGTCCTTCCACATGTCGCGGTCGATCGCCTCCAGCAGCTTCTCAGCGATGCCGCGTGCGGCCCAAGGATTGGCTTGGTCCATGAAGGCGGCGATGTCGTCGTCGAGGAGGTACTTCTCCGCGATCGTCTCGTACATCCAGTCCGAGGCCACCTCGGTCGTGGCGTCGTAGCCGAAGAGGTAGTCGACGGTCGCGTGCAGCTCGGCGGCCCCCTTGAACCCATGACGGGTCATGGAGCCGATCCAGCGCGGGTTGGCGACGCGAGCGCGGAAGATGCGGCGGGTCTCCTCGGCGAGGGTGCGGACCTTGACCTTCTCGGGGTCGGCCGAGTCGCCTAGGTACGCCGCCGGCTCCCGGCCCGAGAGCGCCTTGATCGTCGCGACCATGCCGCCGTGGTACTGGTAGTAGTCGTCGGAGTCGAGGTGGTCGTGCTCGCGCGAGTCGACGTTCTTCACGGCGACCTCGATCTTCTCGAAGGCCGCGCGCATCGCCTCGCCCGCCGCGACGCCGTCGAGGCCACGGCCGTAGGCGAAGCCGCCCCACGCCTCGTAGACCTTGGCGAGGTCCTTGTCGTCACGCCAGTCGCGCGTCTCCAGCAGCTGGATCAGGCCGGCGCCGTAGGTCCCCGGCTTGGAGCCGAAGATGCGCGTCGTCGCGCGGCGCCAGGCCTCGGCCTCGCTTAGCTCTCCGGCGAGGCGGGCCGCCTCAGCGCGGGCGTTCGCCGCGACGTAGTTCTGGTCGTCGGGCTCGTCGAGCGCGGCGACCATCGTGACGGCGTCGTCGAGCAGTGCGAGCAAGTGCGGGAAGGCGTCGCGGAAGAAGCCCGAGATGCGCAGCGTCACGTCGATCCGCGGGCGGCCGAGTTCCTCCAGCGGGATGACCTCGAGGCCGGTCACGCGGCGCGAACTCGGGTGCCAGGTCGGCTTGACGCCGAGCAGCGCCAGCACCTCGGCGGCGTCGTCGCCCTGGGTCCGCATCGCGGCCGTGCCCCAGGCCACGAGACCGACCATCTTCGGCAGCGCACCCGTGTCAGACACATGACGTTCCAGGACCGCGTCGGCGAGCTTGGTGCCCGTCTCGTACGAGAGCTCCGACGGGAGCGAACGCGGGTCGACCGAGTAGAAGTTGCGACCGGTCGGCAGCACGTCGAAGCGGCCACGGGTCGGCGCGCCCGACGGGCCGGCGGGGACATGCTGGCCGCGGAGGGCGCCGAGCACGTTCGTCATCTCGTCGGTGGTCTGCTGCAGCTTCGGGACGATCCCGGTTGCGGCAAACCGAAGCGCCGACTCGACGCCGCCGACGGCAGAAGACTGAACGTTCTGCCCGAGGACCTGGGCGACGATCGCCGGGACCTGGCGGGCGTCCCAGCCGACCCGGGCGAGGAGCGTCAGCAAGCCGTGCTGCGCTTCCTCGAGGCGGTCGATGATGTCGGAGCCGCGGTACGCCGTGCCGGGGAACTGCGCGATCAGCGCGGCGCTGCGATCAGCCTCGACCTTGGCGCCTGGGTTCTCGACGAGGGCAGGCTCGTCGAGCCCGTATGCGGCAGCGACGGCGCGGCGGAGCCCGGGTACCGACCCAGACCCATGACGGCCGATCGCGGTCACGAGTCCGCGCAGCTGCGGGCCCTGCGGCACGGTGCCGAGGACGTGCAGGCCGTCCTTGATCTGCACGTCCTTGACTTCGCAGAGGTAGCCGTCGAGGTGCTCGACCAGCTCGCCGGCATCGTCAGGCGCGTGGTCGGCGTCGATCCCGAGGTCCTCCTGCAGGTTCGCGGCCTGGATCGCCTTCCAGATCTCGGCGCCGAGGCCCGGGAGCTTGCTCGGATCGAGCACCTCCAGGCGGGCGTACTCGTCCATCAGCGCTTCGAGGTCGGCCAGCTCGTCGTAGGACTCCGCGCGCATCATCGGCGGGACGAGGTGGTCGACCACGACGGCGTGCGCGCGGCGCTTGGCCTGTGCGCCCTCGCCCGGGTCGTTGACGACGAACGGGTAGACGAGCGGAATGTCGGCGATCGCCTGGTCAGGCGCGCACGACGCCGACAGGGCGAGCATCTTGCCCGGAGTCCACTCGAGGGTGCCGTGCTTGCCGAGGTGGACGATCGCGTCGGCGCCCCAGTGGGCGTTGAGCCAGCGGTACGCCGCCATGTAGTGGTGGGCCGGTGCGAGTTCAGGGTCGTGGTAGATCCCGACTTGGTCGTCGCCGTAGCCGCGCGGCGGCTGGATCAGCACGACGACGTCGCCGTACTCCACGCCCGCGACGATCAGGTCGCCGGTGTTCGGGTCCAGGTAGCGGTCGCCGGGCGCCTCGCCCCACTGCTCGACCATCGAGTCCGTCAGGTCGCTCGGCAGCGTCTCGTACCACGACAGGTAGTCAGCCTGGGAGATCCGCAGCTTTGCATCGATCAGGTGCTGGTCGGTGATGAACTCGGGGTCGTGGCCGCCGGCCTCGATCAGCTCGTGCATCAGCGCGTCGCCGTCGGCGGGGATGTTCTCGACCGCGATCCCATCGTCCTTCAAGGCATGCAGCAGCTTGATGGCCGACGCCGGCGTGTCGAGGCCGACCGCCATGCCGATCCGCGCGTGTTTGGTCGGGAACGCCGTGAGGACGATCGCGATCTTCTTGCCGGTGTTCGCGTCGTCGCCGGTGCTCCCGTTCGGGCCGCGGCCGGGGATCGGTCGGCGCAGGCGCGCATGCCGGAGGACCAGGCCGGCGAGGCGGTCGCAGCGCTCGGCGTCGGGCACGTAGCGCGGCACCGCGGTGCCGACGGGCGAGTCCTCGTCGTCGCGCTCCTTGAAGCAGAACGGCCCGCCGATGATGCGGCCGTCGAATTCGGGGATCGCGACCTGCGTGGCGGCGTCGATCGGGCGCAGGCCCTCGTCGCCTTCCTCCCACTGGGCGCGGCTCATCGTGACCGTCAGGCCCTGGATGACCGGGACGTCCAGCGCTTCGAGCGCCGACGCGTCCCACGACATCTGCTCTTCGGTCCCGCCTTCATCGCGGGACAGATCCGAGGCGGCGTCGCCGGCCACGCCCTCCGCAGGAGTGCCAATCACCCCCGTCGAGCCACCTTGCTGGCTGTTGGACGACCGCTTCGCGTCGCCGGCATTCGCTCCGCCCGTGGCCAGCATCGTGGTGATCAGGGCGTCGACGTGGCCGTCGAGCACGTCGAGGGCGGAGACGCGCCCGTCGAGCGGGTTGCGGCGCAGCGTGTAGCTCCAGAGCGGCAGCGGGTGGCCGCCCTTGCGGACGATCGCCTCGCAGAGCCCGTCGATGAAGTCGGTGTTACCGGTGAGGCGGTGGGAGCGGTAGAAGGTGATGCCGACCACCGGGGCATCGGGATCGCGGCCCGCGAGCGCCTCTTCGAGGGTCACGTCGCCGCGCCCGGGGAGGTAGATGCCCATCTGCGGGGCGGCCTTCGGCGGGTCGAAGCCGTACGCCTCCAGCAGGAACGTGTCGGCGATGAACCGCAGCATCTGCTCGATGTTGTCGACGTCGCCCGTCTGGAGGTATTCGCCGATCTCGGCCACCGCGCCCGAGGGGGCGGTCGAGAGGGCGGTCATCTCGGCGTCGGGTGAGG
>JAEZDB010000050.1 GCA_023429855.1 Actinomycetes bacterium | reverse complement strand
CGGGGTCCGGATCCAGGAAGAGCCTGCGGGCGAGCAGGCCGTCGTCGCCCTGCGGGGCGACGTCCCGGCCGACCCCATCCCCGGAGTCGTCGAGCCGCGCGCGCGCGACCGAGAGCTGGCCGCGCTGCTGGTAGTGACGCTTGGACGCTTCCGCCGCGTAGGCAAACGCCTCCCACATCGAGATGCGCCCGTCCGCGTCGAGGTCGGCGCCGTCGGCCTCGGGCGTGAACGCCGTCACGAAGTGCTCCCCGAACACGGTGTCGTACTTCTGCCCCGGCGAGTCGGTGGCGGTCATCACCACCCGATTGGGACCTGCAAGCGCCGCGAGGAACGGAAAGCTCGCACTCGCGGTCTGCACGAACACGAGCCGCCCCGGCATGCCGGCCAGGGTGTCGCGCCACTCACGAGCCGTGAGGTCCGGCCCGACGAGATTGAACTTGGCGTCCACGCCGTCGTACGTGCCGTGCCCGAAGAGCACGACGAGCAACGTGTCGTCGGTGCCCTGCGATGATCGGATGGCGCCGATCGCCCGGCGCAGGTTCACCGCGGTGGCCGACTGATACCCGTCGGCGGCCGTTTCGGCCAGTACGACGATGCGCGAGGCAGGAACGGCCATGCGCGTCGTGAGCTGCGCGACGAGCCGCTCGCGCCAGGCCTTCTGCCGTTCGGCGTACTCCTCGCTTCCCGCGGCACCCGACACGATCAACACACGCGTCTGCGGCGGCGCGGGCGGCGGGGCGACCTGCGCGCGGGCGCCGGCCGACGCGAGCAACATGCCCACGACCAGCGCTCCCATCGTCACGACACGTGGACTCATCGCAGTCCCCATCGCCGACGCAGCGCCCACTCGGTACCGAGAAGCGCGCAGATGATCACGAAGCTCCATCCATTGTGCCAGACGTCGCGCTCGACGAGCCGGGCCGTGGGCGACGCCGCCGCCCTGCGAATCCGCTCGCGCAGCCCGTCGAGTTCATCGGTCCTCAGCAGCGCGCCCCCCGTCGACTCGGCGAGCCGTCGAAGCACCGCGTCGTTGCGCCGGGGGTCGATCAGTTCCGGATCCACTCCGCCCGCCAGCACCTGAACGCTGGTGCGCCCGAGCGCCGTGCCGGCGCGCGCGGCCTCGACGTCGATCCGATGCACGCCGGAGGCCAGCGTCAGCAGGCTGGCGCGATAGAGGCCGGGCTCGGTGGTGTCGAGTGTCGCGGCGAGCGTCCGGGTCGCGCCGCCAGGCTCCTCGACGCGCACCTGCACACCGGCGTCGCTGATCGGCGCGAACGCGGCGTCCACGACCCTGATGGATACCGGAACGGCGATGCCGACCGCAGGTGGCGGCACCGTGACGTCCACGGGACGCGGCGCCTGGACGGCGATCCAGCGGAGTGCCTGCCGCCAGAACGTCTCGTAGGCGCGGTCGCTCGACGGCAGACCCATGCGCCAGCGCCACGCGCCCTCCCCGGTGAAGACGAGCGTGCGTCCACGCCCCGCGCGCTGCACGGCCACGAGCGGTTGCGGTTCGCCGGCCGGCCCCGAGACCATCGCCAGCACTTCGGCGCCGGGTCGCGTGCGCCCGACGGCTGCGGCCGCCGCCAGCGACGGCAGTGCGTTCCACGGTGATGCGCCAGCCGACGTCATCGGCAGCTGCATCACGGGATGCTGCTGTCCGGCGGAGGTGAGATCGATCCGCGTGCCCTGTCGCGAGCTCGCGGCGGCCGCGGCATTCACGGCGCCGGCGCCACGCGACTCCACGGCGAGGACGCGCCCCAGGTCGGTGCCGATGATGCCGCGTTCACCGAACGAACGCCCGCCGATGATGGCGAGCCCGCCGCCCCGCTCCTCGACGAACGCCCGCAGCATCTCGATCTGCTGCCGGGAGAGCTGATCGGCTTCGACGTTGCCGAGCACGACGGCGGCATAGCGGAACAACTCGGCACGTGTGCGCGGAAAACCATCCACGAGCGCCGCCGTCCGCGACGAGGAGCCCTGGACGTAGAAGGTCGGCGCTCCCTGGTCATTGCGTCCCTTGCGGACGATGCCGTCCACGTCGAGTCCGGTGTCGCGTGCGAGCGTGCGCGCCAGGAAGCTGTGCTCGAAGCCCGGCGCACCTTCGAGCATCAGGATCGGGTGCGGGTCGCCCGGGGCGGGCACGAACACCGTGCCCCGGTTGTTGCCGGTCGTCAGTTCGCCGGTGGCGTCTGCGATCTCGACGCTGTAGACGGTGGCGGCGGTGCGGGAGGGCGACACGCGGAACCGCTCGCGCACCTGCTGACTGTTGCCCGGCAGACGCACCTGCCGCACCTCGATCGGCCGGCCATTCTCGAGCAGCCGCACGTCGGCCGACTCGCGAGCGCCGTGCGAGACGACGCTCGCCGCCACCTCCGCATACGAGTCCACCACCGACACGTCACTCACCGTGACGTCGCGCACCTCCCGGTCCACCACACTGCCTGCGGCGCCGACGCCCACCGCGAACACCGGCAACGCGCCCATCGCGGGCGGCAGCGGCGCAGACGCCGCTCCGTCGCTCACGAGCACCATGCCCACGAACTCTCCCGCCGCGGCGCGCTCGGCCATGGCGAGGGCCGTCCCTCCGAGGTCGCTGGCGCGCCCGTCACCCGTGAGCGCGTCTTCGGACGGAATCTCCCGAACGGTATCGGACGCCGCGAAGAGGCGCAGCTCGAAGTCGTCCTGCAGCAGCGGGCGCACCCGTCCGGCGACGAGTTGTCGCGCGCGCTGCAGCCGCGACTCGACGCCCTGCCTGTCGGGCAGCCGCATGCTGCGCGAGTCGTCCACCACAATCGCGACCGCGCGGCCCGTGGCGGCGGGTGCCGGATCCAGACGCACCGGCCTGAGCAGGATCAGCGCCACGATCGCGAGCGCGAGCGTCCGCAGCACCACCAGCAACAGCCAGCGTGGCGTGGACACCAGGCCGCGGGCATGGCGGTACGCCACCACTGCGAGCAGGACGATGGCCAGCCCGCCGAGTACCCATGCCCAGGCAGGCAGCGCGTAAGCGAAACGGATGTCCAACGTCAGCGCGACTCCGGCCGTCGCCCAAGGGACTGGTAATAGCGGACGACGGATTCGGCGTAGCGGTCGGGCACTTTGTCGCGAAGCGGCGCCTGGACGCGGTCTGCCGCCTCACGTTCGGCGAGACGTTGCGCGAGGGACGCCTCGTACCGGTCCATGGCGTTCGCGACGCCCTTCCTCAGGCTGTCCCAGCGGGCGAAATCCTGCTTGAACGCTTCCGTGCCGGGAGCCGACCGGCTGAACTCCTGCCCCTCCGGCGTCGCGAGGCGCCCCCCTCGGTCCGTCCCGGCAATGCCGCCCTGCAGCATGCGACCGGCCTCCTGCAGTTCGCGCGCGTACTGCTCCTGCAGCGACTGCAGTTCCTCCACGGCGTCTCGCCTCCCCTCGCCCTGTCCCTGGCCCTGCGCCGACCCACGCGTCCCCGGCTGCGATGCCCGCTGCGAGCCGTTCTCCCCCGGCTGCGACTGGCTCGCCTGCCCGGGCTGCCCCTGCCGTCCGCTGGCCTTGCCGTCGGCATCGTTGCGTCCTTCCGCCCCACCCTCGCGATCGGCCTGCTGCGCGAGCGAGGCAATCCGATCCTCGAGCGATCTCAGCCGGTCGCGCAGATCGCGCGTATCGGCGAGGCGCTCCGACAGGGCCTGTGTCTCTCCCGTGCCTCGTCCACTCGCCTGCGCCGCAAGCGACGCGACGCGATCGAGCACGCGCGCGGCCTCACGCTGCTGCCGCGTGACATCGGTGCCCTGGGGCACCTCCGCTTCACGGAGCTGCCGGGCCACTTGCTGCAGCTGGTCGCCGGTCTTGCCGCGCTGAAGCTCGCGCGCCGCCTGCCCGAGCGGATCCTTCACCGGGTCGGCGCCACGCGCGAGTTCGCGCGCCTGCCGTTCGAGCGCCTGGACGCGATCGGCGAGACGACCCTGCTCTCCCGCGAGCTGGCGGCGCCGCTCGGACGCATTCGCGCCACTCTCGGCCTCCCCGAGCTCGCTTGCCCGCTGTGCCAGCTGACGCTGGCGTTCCGCCAGGTCGCGGGCTTCGTGCTGCATGTCGCCTGCGGCGCGCTGCCGCTCACGAGGCGTACCGGCCTGCAGAGCGCGCTCCGCGTCGCGAAGCGCCTGCGCCGACTGCGAGCCGCTCGCCGCGGCGCCCTCGGGCGACCGCTGTTGCAGCTGCGACGCGGCGTCCTGCATCTGCCGGGCCGCTTCCTGCACCCGGTCGCGGGACGCCTGCTGTGACGTCGCCGCCGAAGACGATCGACCGCCGGACGACGAGCCGCTCTGTCCCTGCTGCCCGCTCTGTCCCTGCTGGCCACTCTGACCCTGCTGGCCGCTCTGCGCCTGCTGTCCCTGCTGCTGCCCCTGCTCGGACCGCTGGCCCGATTGCCCAGGCTGCTGTGACTGCTGCATCTGCTGGGCGAGCTGCTGCGCCTCCTGCTGCAACCGCTGCTGTTCACGCGTGAGTTGCTCGAGCCGCCGCTTCGCTTCGTCGGCGCTCAACTGCGATCGCTCGCGCGCCAGTTGCTGCTGTTCGCGCGCGAGGTCGTCCTGCCGACGCGCGAGCTCGCGAATCTTGTCGAGCGCCGACTCGCCCTTCGTGTTCTCCTGCCGCGACTCCACGCTGCTCTGTTGCGCGTAGTTGGTCTGCTGTCGCATCAACTCCTCGTCGAAGAGCGCCGACAGATCCTCGTTGCCCGTCTGGCCGCGACCGCCTCCCTGCCCGCCCTGCTGCCTCGCCAGCTGCCGCCTGCGGATCTCGGCTTCGGCCTTCAGCAACTGGTTGAGCGCCTCCATCTCGTGCGTGATGGCGCTTCGCGTGTCCAGTTTCTCGAGCTGCGCGACGGCCTTCTCCATGGCCTCGCCCGCTGCCTGCAGTGGCACCGGTGGCGCGTCCGGCTGCTGCGATTCGACGCTGCGTCGCCGGCGGGGTGCGGGCGGTGGCGCGGCGGCCTGCATGCGCTGCTGCAGCTTGTCGCGCACCTCGGCCTGCGCGCGACCCACGGCTCGGATGTCGGACGACGACCGTCCGCCCGACGACCGGCGTTCGAGCTTCCACGTGGCCGAGACCACGTCCTTCTGCATGGCGACGAGGTCGGCCATCTCGCCGCCCATCCCGCCCATGCCGGCCGACGACTGTGCCGCCGTGAACTCCTGCGCCGTCGGCTTGATCTCCAGGAAGAAGATGTCGCTGCGCGCTTCGGTCGATCGCTTGCCGCGGCCGATGTCGCGCGCGCGGGCGTAGTAGCTCACGAAATCACCGGGCACGACGTCGAGGTCCTCGAGGTAGATCGTGTGCCGGCCACTGACGGCGGCCGACTGTCCGTTGCCGCCGAGCGACACGACGCGCTCGCGCTCGCCGCGCACCTGGTACACCAGATCGAGCGACTGCACACCGTAGTCGTCCTCGGCACGGGCCTCGAGCACCACTTCCTCGAGCCGCGTGGCGCTGCGGTCGCCCGCGGGCCGGATGATCCGGACGTCGGGCGGCCGGTCGTCCATCACGCGGATGAAGTACTCGGTGTCTTCGCCGTTGCCGATCGCGTCCGTGTCGGTGAGCGCGATGCGGTAGGCGCCATCCCGGGCGATGGTCAGCGCGACCTGCCCCGCCTTCTCGCTCACGACCGTCAGCGGCACCGCACGCGAGCCCTCACCGTCGGTGGCACGCAGTTCGGCGGCCTTCAGCGGCTTCGAGGCGCGCACGGTCACGGTCACCGTGCTGCCGGCGGGCGCGTAGATGTCGCCGGTGTCGGTTTCGCGACGGGGCGACAGCCCCGAGAACGACGGGTACACGTACGCGAGGTCGATGCCTTCGATGTGCGGCCGGTCGAGTGCATCGACGTCGTACGACGATGACTGCAGCGCGCCGGCATGCACCCGATACGAGAAGCTGCGCTCGACCGACGGGATGCGCACCTCGTAGGCGCCGTCGGGCCGTCGCTGGAACTCGCCCGCCGCCCGCGCATCGTCGCCCTGCACGAGCAACCGCGGCGGCGGCACGTCGAGCCCCGCCGGCGCACCTTCGACGACGGCCGTGATCGAGAGCGCGGTGCCCTTGACGAGGCGCTGGCTTCCGGGCGTGACGCGGAGCGTCATCTGCGGCGGCGCCACGACGAACCGCGCGGTGCGTGCGGCGCGAACCGCTGTCGGCGCGGCGAGTCCCGCCGTCACGAGCAC
>JAEZDB010000488.1 GCA_023429855.1 Actinomycetes bacterium | reverse complement strand
GGCGGCCCGCCCCCCCCCCGACGCATCAATGCTTAGGCAGCAGCACCTACAAACCCAGCAGCCTCCTGGAGCTGCTCGACCTTGTTGGTGGCCTCCCAGGTGAAGTCCGGGTCGTTGCGGCCGAAGTGGCCGTACGCCGCGGTCTTCTGGAAGATCGGGCGGAAGAGGTCGAGCTCCTGGCGGAAGGCGCCCGGGCGGAGGTCGAAGGTCTGGCGGACGGCCTCCTCGATCTTGGAGCGCTCGATCTTCTCGGTGCCGAAGGTCTCGACGTAGATCGAGACCGGGTGCGCGACGCCGATGGCGTAGGCGACCTGGACCTCAGCGCGGTCGGCGAGGCCGGCGGCGACGACGTTCTTGGCGACCCAGCGCGTGGCGTAGGCAGCCGAGCGGTCGACCTTGGACGAGTCTTTGCCGGAGAAGGCGCCGCCGCCGTGGCGGGCGAAGCCGCCGTAGGTGTCGACGATGATCTTGCGGCCGGTGAGGCCGGTGTCGCCGACGGGGCCGCCGATGACGAAGCGGCCGGTCGGGTTCACGAGGAACTCGGCGAAGAGCTTGTTCTCGTCGTAGAGGCCCTCCGGCAGGACCGGCTTGACGACGGCTTCCCAGAGGTCGTTCTTGACCTTGTTCTGGTCGTCGTTGATCGAGTCGAGGTGCTGCGTGGAGATCAGCAGCTTCTCGATGGCGACCGGCTTGCCGTCGCGGTAGCGGACCGAGGCCTGCGTCTTCGCGTCGGGTCGCAGGTAGTCGAGCTCGCCGGACTTGCGGACTTCAGCCAGCTTCTGCGCCAGGCGGTGGGCCGTCTGGATCGGGAGCGGCATGTACTCCGGGGTCTCGTTCGACGCGTAGCCGAACATCATGCCCTGGTCGCCAGCGCCCTCGAGGTCGATCGCGTCGGAGGAGCCGTCCTTGGACTCGAGCGCCTCGTCGACGCCCTGGGCGATGTCGGCCGACTGCGGGTCGATCGCGTTGAGCACGGCGACGGCGTTGGCGGCGAAGCCCTCACGGCCGTCGTTGTAGCCGATGCCCTCGATCGTCTTGCGAGCGATCTCCTGGATGTCGACGTAGGCGTCGGTGCGGATCTCGCCCGAGACGACGGCGAGGCCGGTGTTGACGAGCACCTCGCAAGCCACGCGGGCCTTCTTCGGGTTGCTGTCGGCGGCCAGGATGGCGTCGAGGACGCCGTCGGAGATCTGGTCGGCAACCTTGTCCGGGTGACCTTCGGTCACGGACTCGGAGGTGAAGAGATACTCGTTATCGGCGTACTGGCTCATGCTTCCTCGGCGTGCAGCAGGTGCAGGGTTGGCGCTAGAGCCTACCGGGCCACGGCCGCCGTCGCTACGTGACCTTGACAATCCCGTGTAAAGGCTCGGGGTTTAGTGCCTTTCAAACGCGGCCGACCGCTCAGCGCGCGGCGACGCGGCGCGCGCCGACGTAGTGCTGTGCCCAGTAGCCCGTGGAGATGTCGTGCTCGACGACGCCGCTGCTGCTGGTCGCCGAGACCGCGGTGGTGCGGCTCGCGACGATGCCGACGTGCGAGGCACCTGGGCCGGCGGCGTTGAAGAAGACGAGGTCGCCCGGGCGGATCGCGCCCTTCGTGATGGCGTAGCCCCGGCGGTACATGTCGTAGCTGCGGCGCGGCAGGGTGAGGCCGGCACGCCGATAGGCCCACTGGATCAGGCCCGAGCAGTCGAAGCCCGACGTTGTCGTTCCGCCCCAGCGGTACGGGACGCCGTAGGCCGTTCGCGAGATCCGCAGCGCCTCGGCGGCCCGCACTGAGGCGGCCGCTGGCGTCTGCTTCGACGCAGGTGTCTTCCGTGCCCTCGCGCGGGCCGCCCAGAGCCGCGCCTCGAAGCGTCGCGCCACCTTCAGGCCCATCTTGTGCAGCGTCTCGACGTTGGCCGAGCCGGTCACGGCCAGGCCGTGCCGCCGCTGGTAGCGGCGAGCGCCGTCGACGGTGTCTGACCCCCAGACGCCGTCGACCGCGACATGCAGCCGCCGCTGGACGCTCTTGGTTTGCGCCACCGTCAGGAAGAGCTGCTGGCGGCGCAGGGCGCGCGCCACGTCGCCGGGAGCTGCGGCGGTCCGGGCGGCAGTGGCGTAGTCGGTCACGCCGGGCAGCGGGTCCTCGACGACCGGCGGGGTCGTTGCCGTCGGTGTCGTGGGTGTCGGGGCGGCGTCAGCGGCGCCGGCCAGGCCGGTCGCGAGCAAGGTGAGGACGACGAGTCGACGGGTGGAGCGCATGGGTGGTTCGCGCGGCAGCCAGGGACTCGGCAGCGCCTGCGCGGCAGGCGACGCTAACTGGGCAACGGCCCGGAGCGCGTGATTTTCGCTGCAGGCATGTCGCCACTTCGGTTGGACGCGCGAAAAGGGCCGCTCACACCGAACTCGGCCGCGCACGGGCCTCAGCCGCCGAAGGCCTCGGGGTCGCCCAGGCACTGCTCTTCAGGCAGATCCGCGAGCCCGCAGACAAACGGCCGTGCCGTCCCGGAGCGGTCGGCGATCGCGCTGTCCCAGCCGTCGTCTTCGTCGGTCGTCGGCGGCGGTGGCGGGATGAGGAGGTAGAGGATCAGCGGAGTCGAGGCATCGGCGAGACGCTCGCGCAGCGCGATGCCGCGGCGGCGTTGGCCCGTCGGGCGCCCGCTGAGGCCGCCTTTGCCGGAGATCCGCGGTGTGGCTTCGGTCACCCACGCCGGCGACGGGGCGACGGCGCTCGCAAACCCGGTCTCGATGTCGGCGTTGCCGGACGTCAGGTCGCGGTAGGGGTGCAGGGCCCAGACGGCCGGCGTCAGGCCGCCGGTGCCGTCGACGAAAGCCTCTCGCAACGACAGGAGCGTCGGCAGCTCTTGGTCGCTGAACTCGCCAGCGAGCCCGCGCTCCGCCCCGCCCATCCCCGCGACGACGCTC
>JAEZDB010000459.1 GCA_023429855.1 Actinomycetes bacterium | reverse complement strand
TCACTGCCGAGACCGGCGCCCTCGTGCGAGCGCTCGCACGCGGCGGCGCCGAAGTCGACTTGGTCCCGTCCAACCCGTTGTCGGTCCACGCCGAAGTCGCGGCAGCCCTGGCGGATGAGCCGAGCGTGAGCGTGCACCTCGGCACGCGCACGCCGGCCGGCCATGAGCGCGCGCTGACGGCCGTCGCCGAGCGGGCTCCCGCGATCGTGATCGACGACGGCGCCGACCTGGCTCGCGTGCTGCACACGGTGGGTTCGGCCGACACCGTGACCGGCGGGACCGAAGGCACGACGACGGGCGTCCTCCGTGCCCGCAGTCTTGCCGAGACGGGCGCCCTCCGGTACCCGGTGCTCGCCGTCAACGACACGCCGATCCGCCACCTCTTCGACAACCGCCTCGGCACGGGGCAGTCGGTGCTCGACGGCTTGGTGCGCACAACGAACCTGCTACTCGCCGGCAGCCGCGTGGCCGTCTTCGGCTACGGCGCCTGCGGCCGCGGCATTGCGCTGCGCGCCCAGGGACTCGGCGCCACGACGATCGTCTGCGAGGTTGACCCCGTCCGTGCGCTCGAGGCGCGGATGGACGGCCACGACGTGATGCCCGGGCTGCATGCTGCGGCCCGCGCCGACGTGGTGATCACCGCCACCGGCGCGATCGACGTGCTCGGCGCGGCGCACTTCGACGTGCTGCGCGACGGGGCGATCCTCGCCAACGCGGGCCACTTCGACGTCGAGATCGACACCGCCGCGCTCGCCGGGGCTGCGGGCGATCGCCGTACCGTCCGCCCGCTGGTCGAGGAGTTCGACCTCGGCGGACGGAGCGTCGTCCTTCTCGCGGGCGGTCGCGTGATCAACCTCGCTGCGGCCGACGGCCATCCCGCGGGCGTGATGGACCTCCTCTTCGCCGGGCAGGCCGTCGCGGCGGCCTGGATCGCCGAGCACGGCGCTTCGCTCCCGCACCGGGTGCACCCCGTGCCGGGCGAAATCGACGCGGACCTCGCCCGTTTGGCGCTGCAGGCGCAGGGTGTGCAGATCGACGAGCTGACGGGTCGCCAGCGCCAGTACCTCACCAGCTGGGCGCCGGTCTCAGACGAGTCGCCCACGCCGTAGCTGCGCTACGGCGACACGTCGCACACGCCCCGGCGCGGCCCGGACGATAGGTTTCCCGGTGTGAAAGCCATGGTTCTCGCCGCCGGCCTCGGAACTCGCCTGCGGCCCATCACCTACGAGCTCCCGAAGCCGATGGTGCCGGTCGTCGACCGGCCGGTCATGGCGCACATCGTCGATCTCCTGAAGTCGCAGGGGATTACCGAGATCATCGCCAACCTGCACTACTTCCCCGACACGATCCGGGAGTACTTCGGCGACGAGATCACCTACCGCTACGAGCCCGAGCTCCTCGGCACCGCCGGCGGGGTGCGCAACTGCCGCGACTTCTTCGGCGACGAGCCGTTCCTCGTGATCTCGGGCGACGCCCTCACCGACCTCGACGTCGCCGCGTTCCGCGCAACGCACGACCGTCTCGGCGGCATCGCGACGCTCTGTGTCAAGACCGTGCCCGACACGCGCGAGTTCGGCGTGGTTATCCACGACGACGCCGACCGCATCCTCGGCTTCCAGGAGAAGCCCGAGCCGGCCGAGGCCAAGTCCGACCTCGGCAACTGCGGCATGTACCTCTTCGACCCGAAGATCTTCGACTACTTCCCCGAAGAGAACCCCGTCGACTGGGCGTTCGACATCTTCCCGAAGCTCCTCGCGCAGGACGTGCCCTTCCACATCCACCGCGTCGACGACGGCTACTGGAACGACGTCGGCTCGCTGGCCGAGCTCAAGTCCGGCACCTTCGACATCCTCACGGGCGCCCTCGCCCTGCCGACCGTCACCGGCACCGGTCCCGACACGGTCCACACCGGAGAGGGCACGACCATCGGCGACGGCGTCGAGATCACCTCGCCCGTCTGGATCGGCGAAGGGGTGACCATCGCCGATGGCGTCCGTCTCACCGGCCCCGTCGTCATCGGCGACGGCGCCACCGTCGGCGCGGGCGCCAAGGTCAAGGACGCCGTGATCTACCCCGGCACCCACGTCGCCGACAACGCCATCCTCATCGGCGGCTCGCTCGGCGCGACCGGCATCATCGCGGCCATGAAGCCCCGCCAGGCGTCCGCCGTCTGACGGACTCTCGCTTGCATCTTCCGTCCGCCCAGAGCCGGCCCGGCCTAGCGGCCTAAACCAGCTCAGGCCGAACGGAATCTGCGGCGCGATAGCCACGTCAGACGACGGCCGCGTCCGCCGTCTGACGGACTCGGCCTCGAGTTCCGCGGCTCGGGGGGAATCGCCCTCGATCTCCGCTGCCATGCAGGTGCAGTTGAGGGGCAGTCGCGCGGGCTGCGGAAGCCGAGGGTTGGTCGCCGTCGGCGAGCTGCGGTGGCTCAGTAGAGCTCGCGTGAGCCGCCGGGTTTGGTCCCGGCGGCCGGGCGAGAGGCGCGGCCGGGCTCGCCGAACTTCTCCTTGCGCTGCTGCTCCTTTTCGGAGCGCTCGATCGCCTGCGCGATCAGCCACACGAGCGCGATGCCCATGATGATCGACTGCTCCGTCGCCATGATGACGCCCGCCAGCGACTGGTCCTCGGCGGCGGTGATCCCCCAGCGGTTGACCTGGTCCTGGTAGACGGGGTAGATCGATCGCGGGATGAACGTCAGCGCGATCCCGAGCATGCCGACGAACACCTTCGTGGCCGCCATGTACATGACGGCGCCCATGCCCGAGAGGCGGCGCTGGTCGCGGATCGGCGAGATCAGGTGCCACCAGTACAGGCCGCCAATCAGCGAGAACGTGAGGTGCTCGAGGGCGTGGACGACGGGCTTCTCAACGGCGGCGTCGTAGAGCACCGGCCAATGCCAGAGCCACATGCCGCCGATGTAGGCCACGACGCCGAGCAGGGGAGAGAGCAGCCACGGCGCGGTGTGCTCGAGCTGGACGACCCGCTTGGTCACCGGGCGGAAGATCGCCTTCGTGAGGCCGAGGAAGCAGAGGATCGGCGCGATGTCGAGCAGCAGCAGGTGCTGGATCATGTGCATCGTGAGCAGCTCGTCGCCGAGTGCGTCGATCGGCGAGAAGAACGCGGCGGCGGCCGCAGTGATCCCGAGGAGGAACAGCACGAGGCGCCCCGGGTGCGCATCGACCGCCCGCCACCGCACGATGTAGGCCACGGTGACCGGCAGCAGCAAGAGGAACGGGCCGGGGTAGAACGTCCATCCAACCGGCTCCGTGGCAGCCACGGCGAGCATCTGCGCAGAATTGTTTCAGTGCGCAGCAGTCTCGTGACGGCTTCCTCGCCAGGCTGGCGCATGTGCCCATTCGGCGAGGTCTCCGTTCTCCCGTCGCTGCGCTCGTTGCGCCGCTGAACTGCGGCGGCTGCGGCAATGCGCGGCCATCGGTCGATCACGGCGCGTGGTGCGAGCACTGCCGCGACCGCTGGGGGGCGGCGCCGGGGTGGTGG
>JAEZDB010000450.1 GCA_023429855.1 Actinomycetes bacterium | reverse complement strand
CCTCACCGCCGCGTTGCTGCTGGCCCTGCCTGCGCTCGCGGAGGCCCACGGCCTCGGCGGCCGACGCGACCTGCCCGTCCCGGCGTGGCTCTTCGCGTGGGCCGCCACCGTGGTCCTCTTCGTCTCGTTCATCGGGCTCGGCGCCCTGTGGCGCGCGCCGCGCCTGCGGCGCGCCGGCGAGCGGCGGCTGTTCGCGGTGCCGACCTGGCTCGAGATCCCGATCGGCGCGCTCGGCGTCGCCTTGCTCGCGCTCGCGATCATCGCCGGCCTGTTCGGCGTGCAGATCGACACCGCGAACTTCACGCCGACCGCGATCTTCGTCGGCCTCTGGGTCGGCGTCCCGTTCGTCTCGCTCTTCGTCGGCGACCTGTACCGCGTGCTCAACCCGGTGCGGGCCCTTGGCCGCGCGACCGGCTGGCTCGCCCAGCGCGTTGCCGGCGACCGCCTCCCGGAGCCGCTGGAGTTCCCTGAGCGGTACGGCCGCTGGCCCGCCGCCTTCGGTCTGCTGGCGTTCGCCTGGGTCGAGCTGGCGTTCCCCGGTCGCAGCGACCCATCGCAGCTGGCCGTGCTCATCGTGCTGTTCTGCCTGGTCCAGGGCGTGGGGATGAGCCTCTACGGCACCGAGCGCTGGATCGACCGCGCCGACCCGTTCGGCGCGTGGTTCTCCTGGATCGCCACCCTGGCGCCGCTGCGCTGGGACGACGGCGTCGTCTACCTGCGGCCGCCCGGCGTGGGCACCGCGAAGCGCCCGGCGATCGCCGGCGACGTCGCGCTGGTGATCGTCGCCATCGGCACGACGACCTGGGACGGGCTCTCCGGTGGCGACGTGCTCGGCACGACGCTGGCGGACCTCGCCAACGAGGTCACCGCGATCGGCCTCTCGGTGACCTGGGCCAACGCTCTGGTGGCGACGATCGGCATGCTCATCGTGGTCGGCCTCGTGACCGGGTTGATCTACGCCGGCGTGCGCGGCATGGTGCCGCACGCTGCCCGTGTCGCGGCAGCCAAGAGCGGCAGCGCCAGCCAACCCTCCGAGCCCGGCAGTGCGCCGAGCGCACCGCGTGGCGGGCCACCGAGTGTGGCGAGCCTGATGCGCGACTTCGCGCCCTCGCTGGTGCCGATCGGCGTCGCGTATGCGATCGGCCACTACATCTCGCTGCTCGCCTTCCAGGGCCAGGCGATTCCGCAGCTGCTCTCCAACCCGCTCGGCGATCAGCTGCAGCCCGGCGACGGCGGCTGGTTCGGGTCGGCCGCGTGGACGATCGACTACAGCTGGCTCTCGTCGAACGCGATCTGGTACCTGCAGGTCGGCGCGCTGCTCGTCGGGCATGTGCTGTCGCTGGTGCTCTCGCACGACCGGGCGCTTGAACGCTTCCCCAAGCGTCGAGCCGCGCGCTCCCAGCGTGCGATGCTGGTGGTGGCCGTGGTGTTCACCTGCACCGGCCTCTGGCTGCTCTCCTCCGTCTAGTCATGCTTTTCGTCGTTGCTCACGTCGGCCACTGGGCCGTCAACCTGCTCTACGCGGCGCCGATGGCGATCATCGGCGGCGTGCTCTGGTGGACCTCCCGCAAGGAGCGTCTCGCCGGCGGCCCGGCTGAGGAGGAGTACTGGGAGGGCCAAGACGACGCCCAATGGAACGACGAGGCGGCAGGAGACCGATGAGTGCCCGCGTTCGGTTGACCGCCATCGGGTTCGGGACCGCGTTCCTCCTGGCACTTACGGTCTGGCTGTTCGTCGGAGCACCAGGCACGGCCCGGTCGTCGTCGGTCGATTCGACGGGCTGGGCGGGTGCGATTCGCCCGAGCATCCCGGCACAGCCGCTCGACGGACTGAAGGACCAGGACGGCCGGCCAGCCAAGCTGGCGAGCGACGTCACGATCGTGACGTTCCTCTACACCTCCTGCGAAGACACCTGCCCCACGACGGCCCAGCAGATCCGCGGCGCCCTCGACCGCCTCGGTAGCGACGCGCCGCCGACGATCGCGATCAGCGTCGACCCCTCCGGCGACACCGCCAAGAGCGCCAACGCCTTCCTCGCCGACCAGGGCCTCAAGGGCCGCATGGACTACCTCCTGGGACCACCTGTCGCCCTCCAGCGCCAGTGGACCATCTACGGCATCCAGCCGCAGCTCAAGGACTCCGAACACTCCGCCTCCGTCGTCCTCCTCGACCGCACCGGCAAGCAGCGCATCGGCTTCCCCGTCGACAAGCTCACCCCAGAAGCCCTCGCCGCCGACGTCGAAAAGCTCCGGGCGGAGCCCAGCGCCTAAGACCACCCAGAGATGGGAGCGGACGGGGTTTCCCCGGCGCCCGCGGTGGGCGTGTGCAGCACGCGCTCCTGAGTGGCCTGATCGAGCCGCCCAAGGCCCGTCGACGAAGCCCAACCGAGGCGCGCCGACGCGGGGTGTGGGGTACCCCGGGCGGACGAGTTTCCCCAACGGAGGCCCCCGCGAGCTTGCGAGCCAGGGCCGGGAGTGTGTCCGAACGGGGTACCCCACACCCCGCGTCCACCGCAGCCGGCTCAGGCCAAAGTACGTCGACCCGCCGCTACGGCTCGATCAGGCCACGCCGAATCGCATACCGCACAAGCTCGACCCGGTCGCGCATGCCGAGCTTGCGGAGGAGGTTGCCGCGGTGCGACTCGACCGTCTTCTCGGAGAGGTGGAGGATCTCCGCGATCTCCTTGTTGGTGTGCGCCTCGGCGATGAGCTTGAGGACCTCCTGCTCCCGCGCCGTGAGCGGCTCATCAGGCGCTTGGCGGCCGGGTTCGTCGCGCCACGAACGAATCAGCGACGCCTCCGCGGCGTTCGTGAGGAACGATTCGCCGGCGGCGACGGCGCGCACGGCGTCGACGAGGACCTTGTCGGCTTCGCGTTTGAGGACGTACCCGGAGGCGCCGGCTTTGAGCGCTTCGAAGAGGTACCGCTCGTCTTCGTGCATCGACAAGATGAGGACCGCGGTATCGGGGAGGTGCTGGCGGATCGTGCGCGTCGCCTGGATCCCAGTGAGCTTGGGCATCGCGACGTCGAGCACGCACAGCTGCGGCTTCTCGCGCAGCGCGACCTCGACAGCTTCGGCGCCGTCGCAGGCTTCGGCGACGACGGTGATGCCCGTTTCGCGTTCGAGGAGCAGGCGGATGCCGCTGCGGACCACCCCGTGGTCGTCGGCGATCATCACGCGCAGGTCGGCGGTGGCGCCGAGCGAGGGCAGGATCGAGGCGTGGTCGGTGACCGAGGCTCGGGTATGCATCAGAGGGAGAGCTCCACGGTGGTTCCGCGCGAGGATGAGCGCAGGTCGAGGTTGCCGCCGACGAGCAATGCGCGTTCGCGCATCCCGGTGAGGCCGGCGCGGTCGCGCTCGCCGGGAGAAAGAGCGGGGTCGCGGCGGTTGCCGATGCCGCAGCCGTCGTCGGCGATGCGCAGCAGCACGCCGTCGTCGCCGCGCGGTGCGAGCGAGAGGGTGACGCTGCGCGCTTCGGCGTGTTGGACGACGTTTGAGAGCGCCTCCTGCGCGACGCGGAACAGCACGGTCTGCTGGTCGGCGCTGAGGGCAGGGAGCTCGCTGGTGAGCTCCGACGTGACGCGGAGCTCCGTGTCGGCGGCCATGCGCTGCAGCTGCGCCTCGAGGGCGGCACAGAGGCCGAGGTCGTCAAGGGCCGTCGGCCGCAGGTCATGCGAAAGGCGCAGCAGCTCGGCCATCGCTTCCTCAGTGAGGTCGCGGACCTCGCGGAGGCGCTCGCGCGTGCCTGGGTCTTCGGTGTCCATCGCGATGGTGGAGAGCCGCAGCATGATGCCCGTGAGCGACTGGTTGACCTCGTCGTGCAGGTCGCGCGCAAGCCGGGCCCGCTCGGCCTCTTGCGCCGCCAGGACGGCGCCTGCCCGGCGACGACGCTCGAGGTCGAGGCGCGCGAGCATGCCGACGACCGCGGTGCGCAGGAGCGCCACGTCGGCCGGTTCGCCCTTCTCCGCGTGCGTGTCGATCGTGGGACTTTCGAGGTCGACGTCTTCGAGGGCGTGGATCAGCTTCTCCAGCGGGGCGAAGCGGCGCCGCAGGATCCACCCGTTCACGAGCACCGTGACGAGGATCGCGAGGATGGCGACGAGGAAGCTCTTGAGGCCGTCCGAGGTTTCGAGGTCGAGCCGGGCCGCCACGCTGGCGGTGAACACCGTCGCGACGATGATCACGGTATTGACGGCCAGCACCTGCGAAAACAGCGACGTCCCGGCGGCGCGCGGGCGCGTGATCGTCGGGTCTGCCCGCCAGTCGGTCGTGGCGTCGGCTGGCGCGAGGACGCCTTCGCCGGAGCCGGCAGGCGTGGGAGCAGTGTCGTCCGTTGGCAGGTACATGCGCGTCTCCTCAGATATCGGCCAGCAGCGCCCGGACGTAAGGGCTGAGGCAGCGCTTTTGGCGAGGATGGGGTCTCGACCCGATGGACCGGCTCTCGGTGCGTGCCGATACTGAGGTCAGCGGCCAAGCACTTCGATCCGGGGGGACCGGAGCGGCTGCGGATACGAACTGCCTCTCGCGGTTCGGACCAGGGACACGCACGTTGGGACGCCGGGAAGCAGAACCAACCGTGCACGTGTGGACGAACCCTTCTCCGGGGGACGTTCGCCGGGATTCAGATGGATGCGGCCGGTGAGGAATCACCGGCCGTTCCTCGTTCTGCCCGTCCAAAACGCAGGCAGGAGCGGGGGAGGCGAGGCGCACACGGTGTTGGCGCTATCGTGCCTGGGGCACCTTTAAGCGTCAAACCCCGATGGGTTTGAGGCATTCGCTCGGGAAGGAGGGCGAGATGGCCCCATCGGGCGCCGAATACATCCGGCAAATCAAGTCGCAGATCACAGAGATCGACCCCAAGGAGGTCGACGAGCTGCGCGCGGATCCGCGCGTGACGATCGTCGACGTCCGGGAGGCTGACGAAGTCGCCCAGGGCAAGATCCCGGGTGCCGTGCACATCGCGCGCGGCTTCCTCGAGTCACGCATCGACGGATTTGTCCCCGATCGCGACTCCAAGGTGATCATCAACTGCGCCTCCGGCGTGCGCTCGGCGCTGGCCGCCAAGACGCTCGAGGACCTCGGGTTCTCCGACGTGTCCTCGGTCACCGGCGGCTTCACGCTCTGGAAGGACCGCGGCTACGACGTCGAGAAGCCGTTCACCTTCACGCCTGATCAGCGCGACCGGTTCTCCCGCCACTTCCTGCTCAGCGAGATCGGGCAGGACGGCCAGCGCAAGCTGCTCGAGTCCAAGGTCCTGCTGCTCGGCGCCGGCGGCCTCGGATCGCCGATCGCCCTCTACCTCGCCGCGGCTGGCGTCGGCACGATCGGGATCGTCGACGACGACACCGTCGACGTGTCGAACCTGCAGCGCCAGGTCATCCACACGACCGACCGCGTCGGCGTGTCGAAGGTCGACTCGGCCGAGCAGGCCATCCACGACCTCAATCCGGGTGTCGAGGTCAAGAAGTACGAGACGCGCCTGGACGCCTCCAACATCATGGAGATCATCAGCGGCTACGACGTGATCGTCGACGGCGTCGACAACTTCCCCACGCGCTACCTGCTCAACGATGCCACGGTCCGCCTGAAGATCCCGGTCGTCAGCGCCTCGATCCTCGGCTTCGACGGCCAGATCTCGGTGTTCGCGCCGTACGACGGCCCCTGCTACCGCTGCCTTTACCCGGTCCCGCCGCCGGCCGAGCTCGCCCCGTCGTGCGGCGCCAACGGCGTCCTCGGCGTCCTGCCCGGCACCGTCGGTCTGCTGCAGGCCACCGAGGTCATCAAGCTGATCGTCGGTATCGGCGAGCCGCTCATCGGCCGTCTGCTGCTCTACGAAGCCCTCTCGGCGACGTTCACGCAGCTCAAGGTCCGCCGCGCCCCTGAATGCCCGATCTGCTCGCGCGAGCCCGACAGCATCTCCGATGAGGAGATGGGCGTCTTCCCCGACTACGAGGCGTTCTGCGCAGCCGCCGGCTGAGCCGCAGAGCACGCCCAGGAAGTACAACTCACTCCATGGCTACGATCCGCATCCCGCCGGTGCTCCGCCCCTCCGTGGGCGGCGAGCGCGAGGTCACCGCTGACGGCGCAAGCGTCGGCGAAGTCCTCAAGGCGCTCGTCGAGCAGTACCCCGACACGTCCTCGCAGCTGTTTGGCGCCGACGGCGACCTGAATCGCTTCGTGAACGTCTACCTCAACGACGAAGACGTCCGCGTCCTCGACGGCCTCGACACAGCTGTCGGCGGCTCCGACGAGCTCGTCATCCTGCCCGCCATGGCAGGCGGGCGCTAGTCCGAACGCCGCTGCGGCCCAGCTGACCACTTCGTTGGCCAGCTGGGCCCGCGCACCCTCTAGACTCATGTGCTGATGAGCGTTCCTCCGCTGCAGAACAAGCCGTGTGGTGGCCGCTACGGCGACATCGTCGAGGCCATCGGCAACACGCCGCTGATCGAGCTCAAGCGCCTCTCGCCCAAGCCGGGCGTGCGCATCTGGGCGAAGATGGAGTCGTTCAACCCGACGGGTTCCGTCAAGGACCGCGTCGCGAAGGCGCTGATCGAAGACGCCGAAGCCAAGGGCGCGATCGGCCCCGGCACCACGATCCTCGAGCCGACCTCCGGCAACACGGGCATTGCGCTCGCGATGATCTGCAAGCGCAAGGGCTACAAGCTCAAGGTCGTCATGCCCGACAACGTCACGCAGGAGCGCACGCAGCTCCTCACGATGTACGGCGCAGAGATCGTCTACTCGCCCGGCAACCTCGGCAGCAACGGCGCCGTCGCGCTCGCTGAGAAGATGGCCTCCGAAGACGCCTCGTATTACATGCCGTACCAGTACGGCAACCCCGCCAACCCTGGCGCCCACTACCACGGCACAGCCGTCGAGATCCTCGACGAGCTCGACGGCCGCGTCGACGCGTTCGTCGCCGGGCTCGGCACCGGCGGCACGCTCATGGGCCACGCCCGCCGCTTCAAAGAGGAGCTCGGCGACAAGGTCACCATCGTGGCGGCCGAGCCGATGCAGGGCGAGCCGGTGCAGGGCCTGCGCAGCCTCGACGACGGCTACATCCCGCCGATCATCGACCTCTCCCTGCTCGACCGCAAGATCTTCGTGACCAACCGCGACGCGGTCGTGTGGACGCGCAAGCTCCTCGACGAGGAGGGCCTGTTCGTCGGTGTCTCGTCGGGCGCGATCGCGCGTATCGCCGTGCGGATCGCCAATGAGATGGACGAGGGCAACGTGGTCTTCGTCGTCTGCGACGACGGCTGGAAGTATCTCTCCAGCGGCGTCTATACGCTCCCCGTCGACGAGGTCGAGAACCTCGACTCGACCGTCTGGTGGTAGCGCGGCATGCTTCCGAACGTCGGCCCCATGGAACTGATCGTGGTCCTCGTGATCGCGCTCCTGGTGCTCGGTCCGCAGAAGCTGCCTGAGGCCGGTCGCTCGATCGGCCGCGGCCTGCGCGAGTTCAAAGACGGCATCGCCGGCAAGACCGACGACGAGGACCAGATCGGGCGCCACCCGCACGATCCGGTCTCCAAGGGCTGACCGAGCCACATGCAGATCACGGCTGAGCTCGTCGAGCAGATGACGGAGCACGCGCTGCGTGACGCGCCCAACGAGTGCTGTGGCTTCGTCGCGGTCAAGGACGGCGTCGCCACGCGCGTGCTCGAGGCCGTCAACGAGGCGCACAGCCCGCTGCGGTTCGAGATCTCCGGCAAGGCGCTGTTCGATCTCATCACCGAGATCGAAGACGCCGACGAGGAACTCGGCGCGATCTACCACTCGCACACGCGCAGCGCTCCGTACCCGTCGCAGACCGACATCAACTTCGCCGCTGGCTGGCCCGGCATCGAGTGGATCATCGTCGGGACCAAGGGCGAGCAGCCCGAGGTCAAGAGCTACCTCATCGACGGCGGTGAGGTCACCGACGTGGCCGTCGCGATCGTCGCCTAGCGCGGTCTGCCGCGCGCACGCGATGGGGCTCTGGCAGCGACTGTTCGGTCCGTCCGACAACGAGCCGGACTTCGTGCGCGTCGCAGTTGCACGCAACCAGCCGGAGAGCGAGCTGCTGCTGATGCTCCTCAAAGACGCCGACATCCCGGCGTGTTTCGGCCGCACGCGCGGCTTCGACGTGCCCGACATGCTGGCGGCTGGCCCGCGCGACATTCTTGTGCCGGCCCACCTCGAGCTCGACGCTCGTGCCGTGCTTCAACCGGTCCTCGACGAGTTCGAGGCGGAGGAACACTGACCGGCGTTGCCTAGCGGTTGCGCCGACGGGCGCTTGACCGCTCGGCAGCCCGCCGGGCCGCAGCGTCGAGCTCAGCATGGTCGGCGGCGCGGCGTTCTGCCTCCTCCGCAGCCGCTTTCGCCAATCGAGCCTCGAGAATCGCCTGCTCGGTCGCCTCGAGCTCGGCCCGCTCAGCTTCGGCGGCGGCCAGCTCCGCGGCCGTTCGCTCGGCCAGCACGACGCTGCGCGCCTGGTCGAGCTCGTCGAGCAGCATGCGCCAGTGCACGTCGCGCTCGGTCGACCCAAGTCCCGGTAGCGCATGGTGGAGCCAGTCCTGGGGACGGGCAGGCAGCGGCTCGCGCAGGAGCTTGACCAGCGCGGTCAGTCCGCGCTCGCGGCGGACGAGCTCGACGATCGAGCCGCCGAGCGCTACGGCGTCGCGCGGGGGCGGCGGGAGCACGAGTGCGCGGCGTTCACGACGCCGTGCGGCAATCGTCGACGCGAGCATCGGGACCTGCCCGACGAGGGTCTGCCCGGCGCCCCAGGCGAGCCAGAACCAGGCGCGCTTGCGGACGGCACGATGGAGCGAGAGCTGCGGGTTGACGTGGCCGAGGGCGAGGTGCGCGAGGCCGCACGCCGGTGCGCGATCAAGCGCGTCGCGCATACTGATGTGGCCCTCGGTACCGCGGACGAGCCGCTGAGGAGAGATCAGGTGGAGCGTGGAGCCAGCAGTCCACGACGCCAGGTACCGGCGGCCGTTGGACTCGGTGAAGGACTGCGCGACGACAAACGCTGGCTGCGCGAGGCTCAGCGAGATCGACGTGGGGTGGACCACGATCGTCGGGTGGTCTGGCAGCACGAGCCCATGGGCTTCCAGCCGTGCCGACACCGTCTCGAGCACGTGGACGAGCTCCTCGACCTCGGTGCGTGCATCGTCGTCGAACCGCACGCGGAACTGCGAAGAGCTGGATTCAGTCCAGGTGCCCATGATCAGAGCTCACGCTCAGCGTAGATCGTTGGCGAAAGGGGAATGCGGCGAGAACCGGGCCGAAACGCAGAACGGGGCCGCTCCGCCGAAGCGGAACGACCCCGTTGCAGTCAGGTGGCGTGAGTTACGCGAGTGCCGGAACGGCAGCGCCGCGGCAGACCGCTTCGATCTCGCTGGCGGCACGCTCGAACTCGTCGTCGCAGAGCACCGGGGTGCCCTCAAACGGAAGATCGCGCTGGATCTCGAGCCACGAGCGGGTCGAACCGAACTCGTCCTTCACGCGCACGGTAACCGGGCGCGGGATGCGGTAGGCGCGAAGCAGCATCACGTGCAGCGGCTCGCGCGGCTTCCACTGGAGGCGGCGCACGGCGTAGGCGGGCGTCCACACGTAGAACGGCGAGAGCGCGTCGACGATGCGCGGGTCGCTGATCGTGAAGCTGGCGGTGACCTCAGCCCAAGCGCGGATGCGTACGCGCTCCGGCTGCACGATGCCGCCGTGGAGGACGTGCTGATCCGACGGCTCGCCGTCGGGCCAAACGCCCTCTTCGAGCGCGCGGCGCAGCTCGGGCTGGTGCGACTCGCGAACGAGGTCGGCACGCTGGTGGTCAAAACTCGGGTACAGGAAGAACCGCGAGTGGTCGAGTTTGAAGCGGTCGGTACCGGTGGCGCCACCCTTACGGAGGGTGAGCAGCTGCTCACCTTCGGCGAGCGCGCGGACGGTAACCGCCCATTCCTTGAAAGCAATCGGCATAACGAGCGGGGGATGTGGAGGTGCGGGAGCCGTGCGCAGAGAGCGGGCACAGCAGGCCTGCGACACTAACGATTCGGTCACAACTTTCCAAGAGGCGAGTGGGGGACAACTCGCACACAAGGTGCCCAGACTGGACGGTCGTCCGATGGTTCGTCGTACGTCCGTCCCGTCGTTGTGCCGGAGCGGCGCTCAGCATGCCAGTCTGAGCGGCGGAACGCCAGGGTATCGGCCAAATTGTTTCGTTTTTCCCCGTGATTGCGGGAAAATTGGGCGGTCGCCAAGGCGGGCAGTAGCGACGTCGCTTGGCACGGGGTGCCCCTGCTGGCCGGTGCATCGTGGGCCGAAATGGGGTGCTTCGGGCGTCCCGACGCAACCCCGGGAAGTGGCGCGCCAGGCGCGTGTCCAGGGTGTGCGCCGGTGGTCGCGTGGCAATCTCGGCGCGCGAGTGCCAATACTCCTGTGCGGTCTCGCACAGAGGAGATTGGACGCGGGCCTCGAGGCTTTGAGGGTTCGAAATTGCCCGCCAGAACGACGGCGGGCCGGAGCAGTCCCACCCATGGTTGCTCCGGCCCTAGCGCGCCGCAGGCGTCCCTTGCGGGCGCCGTAGTTTGGAAGAGGGAGGGCGACGGCGGGCCGGAGCAGTCCCACCCATGGTTGCTCCGGCCGTTACTTGCCGCGTCGTCCCGCTGAGCCCCTCGGTGTCCCGACCGAGGGGTAGCGATCGCTATTGGCTGGTTATGCCGCGATCGCCGCGAGTTCGTCGGTCTCCGCGAGGTGCTGGTGCGACGGGCAGTAACCGTTGCGGGGGAGACCAGGTCGTGCGCACGGTGCTCCGCGGCGGGTGAACGCGCGGCACTGGATGTGCCGGCCGGCGCTCGCCTGCTCGGGGTGCTCGTCGATCCAGCGGGTAATGGCGCGCACGTATGCCGAGATCGTGTTCCAGGCCTGGGCCTGGTGATCGATCGGGAAGTGCGCGCGCACCTCCTGGAAGAGCCACCGTGAAGGGTTCTTGAAGTAGTAGCGGTCGGTGACCAAGCGCTCGGTCGCCGCCTCGCATGCGTGGAGGACGGCCTCGCGGGCCTCCACGGTCCGGTGCGTCCCGTCATCGCGGATAAGCGGGGCGAGTTCTCGATAGATAGCGCGGCTGAGCTGGTGCATAGTGTCCTCTTGGGGCACGACGCATACTGCGGTCCGGGTGTTCGCGATCCGTAGGGGCTTCGTTAGGGCCGCGTTAAGAGCCCGAAACGCCAGAAACCGGCGCTACCGGATTTGCTTGGTCCGCTAGTCCCAGCGCTCGTAACGAGCGGTCTCCGACACGGGGTCGAGCACGGTGTGGAGGCCGTCGAGCGCGGCATCTTGACCGGTTGCGTCGCGTCGCCAATGGGCGCCGCGGCTCTCGCTGCGGTGCAGGGCGCACTTCGCGACCCAGCGGGCCATCGGGTGGTCGCTGAGCGCCAGCGTGTCGAGATCTTCGGCGTGGCGAAGGACGCCAGCCAGGCGCCAGACCTCGTCGCGGGTGGCGCGGTCGGGGATGCGCAGCGGTTCGGGCGTACCGGTACGCGGCCCTGGCATCGCCGGCAGCACGGGCAGGTCGACCGCCGCTTCGGCTGCCCGGGCGCCCCAGACGAGACACTCGCTCAGCGAGTTCGATGCCAGGCGGTTCGCTCCGTGCAGCCCGGTGCAGGAGGTCTCGCCGATGGCGTGCAACCCGGGGACGGTCGTGCGGCCCTGAAGGTCGACCACGACGCCGCCCATCATGTAGTGAGCGGCCGGGCTGACCGGCACGAGTTCGCGGGTCGGTTCGACGCCTGCCTCGCGCAGTGCGGAGACGACGTTCGGGAAGCGGGTCGGTTCCACCATGCGCATGTCGAGCGAGACCGACGAGGCGCCGGTGGCCTCCAGCAGCAAGGTGATCGCCCGTGCAACTTCGTCGCGCGGGGCGAGCTCGTCGACGAAACGCTCACCGTCGGGTCCGTGCAGTGTGGCGCCCTCTCCGCGGATCGCCTCGGTCACGAGAAACCCTTCGCGGCCCGGGACGCCCGCGAGCGCAGTGGGGTGGAACTGAAGGAACTCGAGGTCGGCCAGTTCGGCACCGGCCCCGGCGGCCAGTGCCATCCCAATGCCCTGCGAGCCCGGCGGGTTGGTGGTGCGGCGCCAGAGCGCTGCGGCGCCCCCGGTGGCGAGCACGGTCGCCCGCGCGTACACCGACTCGCCGTCTTCGAGGACGACGCCCACGGCGCGGCCTGTGTCGACCCAGACCTCGGCCGCCCGCCGGCCTTCGAGGACGGCGATGCGTGGATGCTCAGCGACCAGCGCCGACAGGTCGCGGACGATGCGGCGCCCTGTCGCACTGCCGCCGGCGTGCACGACGCGGCGGTGGCTGTGCCCCCCTTCAAGGCCGAGCGACAGCTGACCGGCGCGGTCGGCATCGAACCGCACGCCTAGCGCCTCCAGCGCCAGCACGTGGTCGGCCGCTTCGTTGACGAGGACTTCGGCGGCGGACCGGCGGGTCAGACCGCGGCCCGCGGTCTCGGTGTCGGCGAGGTGCGCTTCGACGGAGTCGTCGACGGCAAGCGCGGCGGCGACGCCGCCCTGCGCCCAGTAGCTGGCGGTCTGCGCGAGCGGAGTGGCTGAAACCAGGGCCACATCGGCTCCGGCTGAGGCAGCGCGCAGTGCGCAGTAGAGCCCGGCAGCGCCAGCGCCAACGACCACCACGTCGGCGCGCCTGAACGTGAGGTTCACGGAGTCTGGTCCGCCGGCGGCTGCGCGCCCTCTTGGCCTCCGACCGGGCGCGGCGTGCCGCAGTGCGCGCAATAGCGATCGGTCGGGCCGACGAGCGAGCTGCAGCCAACGCAGCGGACGGCGCCAAGCGCCGCGACGGCGGCCGCGGACGCATGCTGGTCGAGCGCGCGTTCGATCGCGGCGATCTCGTTGTCGAGGTCGCCGAGCTCGTCGGTGCGCCGGCGGAGGAGGGCTCCGGCCGTCGGATCACCGAAGCGTCGCTGGTCGAGCACGATGGCACCAAGTTCGAGCAGCCCGGTATCGCGCCGTGCGCGCAGCGTCTTCACGCGACGGCGCAGGGCGGCGCGCTCGGAAAACGACGGCTTGTGCCCCTCGCCGTCGGGGAGGGGGTGCGGCGCCGCTTCGGCTGGAAGGGCGGGCGTTGTCGAAGCAGGCGACGTTGCCGCCGAGATCGCAGGGGCGGCTTGGTCGTCCGGTTCCGGAGCTGGCGACAGGTCGGTCGGTCCGGGCGCCGTCCACGTCTCGGCTTCGGCAGCTTCGCCAGGGCGGTCGGACCGCGGGGCGACGCGTCGCTTGAGCGCCGCGAACCTCCCCGTCAGCGAAAGACGATCCTTTGCTGGCTGCGTTGGCGCGTCGGGTGCGTCGGGCTGCGACTCCAGCTCAGCGGCTGCCGGGGCTTCGTCGGCCGTGGGTTCGGCGTCCGCGGGTGGCTCGTCCGCGTCGCTCTCCGAAGGGGCGTCGGTTGCGGCGGAACGCTCGACGGCGGCGTCGCCGGGGGGATCGACTTCGCTGAGTTCCGACGGCTCGTAGGCGACCGCGGGCGGCTCCTCGACCGGTACTTGCGCGACCGTGGGCTGCTCGCCCGCGACATCGCTGGCGTCGTCGTCCTCGTCGGGCAGCGCCATGGCCTCGCTGAGCTGCTCCGACTTGCTGAGCGTCGGCGGTGGCAGCGTCGGGCCCGCGGGCGCGGCTGGCGCAGCCTCGACGGGCTCGCTAGCCGACTCAGCAGCTGGTGCGGCCGGCGGGCTCTGCGACTCCGGCGGCGCATCGGTCCAAATGGGCGGTGGCGCCGGAACATCGCGGATCGGCGGAGGGACTGCGGCCGAGGGCTGGTCCCAGATCGGCGCAGGGACCGACGGGGCTTCTGGCTCGTGCGCAACTGCTGGTGCCGACTCCTCGGCTGGGGAGTCGTCAGCGGCCGGGAATTCGCCTGTCGGTCGGTCGTCTTCGGGCGCGTCGCTGGCCGCCACGGCCGGAAACTCGCCGGTCGGCTGCTCGGCGGCGGCCGGGGGCGCGGCCGACGGTGCGGGACCGGTCTCGACGGGGAGCCCGGCGCGAACGGCGAGCGCCTTGAGTCGCTGGGAGAGAGGGCTAGATGCTCGAGCCATGACGGACGGCGCAGGGCGCCAAGCGGCGAGTCTACTCGGGGCGCTGGCGGCGCGATCCGCTCCCGCTCTGCCAAGCCTCGACAAGCTGCTCAGCCATGGCGTCAGACGACCACGGCCGGACGTGAACGGCGCCGTCTGGGTGCTGCTCGTCGGCTTCGATCGCGGTGTCGACCGCCGCTCGCCAGACGGGCGCGTCGAAGTCTGCGCAGACGGCCCAGGGCAGCGGATCGAGCACCTCGGGGTGAACGCCGACGCGAGTCGCAACGACGGTGGTGCCGCATCCCGCCGCCTCAACGGCGGCCATCCCGAAGGTCTCCCAGTCGGCCGGGCAGAGCACGACGGACGCGGCCGCCAGCCATAGCCGCATGCGGTCGCGTGGCTCGTTGCCGAGCGTGTAGAGCTGGTGTTCGCCGGCGGCGGCGACGGCGAAGTCGTGGCGTTTGACCGCCCTGGCTGGGTCGTAGGGGAAGAGGGCGAAGGGCGCGCCCGGATCGAGACCGAGCGCGGTTCGGGCCTCGCGCCGGTCCGTTGGCGCGAAGGTGTGGAGGTCGACCCCGCACGGCAATACGCGAGCGCGCGACGCGCGGGCAGGTGGCAGCAGTTCGTCGCGTGCCCAGGCCGACGGGACGGCGACCAGGTCGTAGCGCGGCAGGACCGCGAGCGTGGCGCGCCGGGAACGCGGTGCGATCAGGTCGGTTCCGTGGAGGGTGACGCCGCGGAACGCGCCTCCCGCGGCCAGCGCTGGGAGGGCCGTTAGGCCGAAGTGGGCGTGCACGACGTCGTATCCCCGCCGACGAGCCAGTCCCGGGATCGCGGTGAGGTAGTGCGCGCCGCCCGGCGGGAAGGTGGCGACCTCCACGTCGACCGAGCCGAGCCGGCGCAGCGCCTCGACCTGGTCGACGACGAAGGTCCCGAGCGCTGGGCGCTGCGGCGTCGGCCACATGTTGCTGACGATGAGCGCACGCACGAGGCCGCAGTGTAGAAGTCGCCGGGCCGCCACCCGGCTGCGCGCGACGGTCTGTGCGCAGAGACTGCGCGGCGGCTGCGCAAAGTTGGAACGAACTGCGCACCCGTTGCGCAGTTCGTTCGGCAGCGTGAAGAGCGTCAAGTTCATCTCGCTCGAGGAGGCCGCCATGCAGGTTGCCGAACCCCTTTCTTCGCCAATCACGAACGCGTCCGACGAGGTCGCGCTCGCCGCATCGCACGGCGCGCCGGCGCCGTCTCTGCGTCCGGTGTTCGTGCGGCCCCCGCGGCGTTCACCGATCCGTCGGGGTGCTCGCCGCGCCGTGTCGGCCGCTCCTGCGCGGGGGCGCAGGCGGCGCCTGGCAGTGCTCGCGAGCGACGTCGGGCAGGGCACAGTCGAGTACGTCGGTCTGCTCCTGCTCATGGCATCGGTCCTCGCTGCCGTCGTCGCGGCGTCGAAGGGCCTCGGCGGCAAGGAGCAGATCGGAGAGAAGGTCGTGCAGCAGGTCGGCAAGTCGATCGACAAGGCCGGGACGCCCGAGAAGTGACCGCGATGCGGGCCCCTCGCGCCGCGGCTTTTCCGCTGGAGAGGGTCGACGGGCCGACCTGCCACGATGGGGTGGTGGCCTTCGAACCTTCGGCAGATCAGCCCATCGGCGTGTTCGATTCGGGGGTCGGCGGGCTCACCGTGCTTCACGAGCTGCTCGTCGACCTTCCCGAAGAGCACTACCTCTACCTCGGGGATACGGCGCGGTTTCCGTACGGGTCTCGCACGCGCGAGGAGCTCGCAGCCCTCACGATCGAGAACGCCGAGGAGCTGCTGGCGCGCGGCGCGAAGCTGCTCGTGATCGCTTGTAACTCTGCGACCGCGGCGGGGCTCGACGCCTTGCGCGCGCACTTGGCGGCGAAGGGCTCGCCGGTGTCGGTCCTCGGCGTCGTCACCCCGGAGGCGATCCAGGCCGTCGAGGCGACGCGCAACGGCCGGGTGGGCCTGTTGGCCACCGAAGCGACCGTGTCCAGCGACGCCTACGGTCGAGCCATTCGGCGAATCGACGACATGATCGAGCTCACGAGCGTGGCCTGCCCCGACCTGGCTGGGCTCATCCAGTCGGAGGAGCCGATCACCGACGAGGTCCTCGCAACGGTTCGGGCGGCCTGCGCGCCGCTCATCGACGCCGGGGTCGACACCGCCGTGCTCGGGTGCACGCACTATCCGTTGCTCCAGCCGATGTTCCAGCGCGTGCTGGGTCGTGAGACGCGCATCATCACGAGCGGCGTTGCGATCGTGCGGCGCGTCGAGCACCTGCTGTCGCTGCGCGGCCTGCGGGCCACGCGCGGGGGTGAGGGCGAGTATCGCTTCCTGTCGACCGGCGACCCGGCCGCGTTCGCGTCGCTCGGCACCCGCTTTCTGCAGCTTCCGATCGGCGAGGTCGAGCAGGTCGCGGTCCCCGGGGCAGCAGTCGGCGCCGGCACGCGGCAAGCTAGCGCGCCATGAAGTTCGTTCTGTCGACGCGTAACGCCCACAAGGTGCGCGAGCTCGCTGCGCTGCTCCCCGACCACGAGCTGATCGCGCTTCCTGACGACGTCGAGCTTCCGCCTGAGGACGCCCCTGATTTCGCCGGGAACGCCCTCGGCAAAGCGCGTGCGGCGAGCGCGGCGCTCGGTATGCCCGCCATCGCCGACGACTCAGGCCTCGAAGCAGCGGCGCTTGGCGGCGCACCCGGCGTCCGCTCAGCGCGGTTTGCAGGCGAGCACGCCACCGACGCAGACAACCTCGACAAGCTGATCGCCGAAGTACCCGCCGGCTCGGGCCTCGCCTACGTCTGCGCAATCGCCGTCGTGCTCCCCGACGGACGCGAGGTGACCGTCGAAGGTCGCTGCACCGGCGTCATGGCCGGCGGCCCTCGTGGCGGCGGAGGGTTCGGCTACGACCCGGTATTCGTCGCCGACGACGATCCCCAGGGGCGCACGATGGCGGAGATGACGGACGCCGAGAAGGGCGCGATCAGCCACCGCGGTCGCGCGGTCGCCGCGCTGCCCGGCGCCTTGGCTCGGCTCGGCATCGGCTGACGACCGGGAGGCAGCCCCGCCTCGCGCGCGACTGAGCTTTTCCGCGCTGCGACTGGTGGCGCATCAGGCGCACTGGTGTGTTCAGCGCGCCGCAAGGGAAGATCGCCCTGCCGGCGTTGATGCTGGCGTTCGTCCCGGAAAACCAGGCTTTTCGAGAGTCCAGGCCTGTCCACGCGGCCCTCAAGCGGGTTTCGGTTCTACCGAGAACCTGACTGGGTCCTCCCCGCGCCGCCATGACCGATCAACCGCCCGTTCCGTTCCCGCAACCCGCCCCCGTTGGCGAGCAGACACCCGCCGAGCCGCCACGCGACGCGGACCACGAGGAACTCGATCCGCAACAGGACGGCTGGGCTGACGACACGCCGACGCCGGTCAAGTCTCGGCGCTTCCGCCCGGCAGCGGGCATCGGCGTCAAGCTCATCCTGCTCAACGTCGTCGCGATGCTCATCCTCGCGCTGATCGCCAGCGTCGTCTTCACCCGCCGGCTCGAAGCCTCGTACCGCGAGGCGGGCGCCGCTCAGCTACGCGGCATCGCGGAGACCTGGAAGCAGACGTTCCGCCTCAACGGCCTCGACACCGAACCCGAGCGGGTACAGCGCCGACTCGACGCGATCCGCGAGAACAACCCGACGCTCCACAAGATCAACATCTCCTGGAAGGGCGAAGACGGGCGCTACCGCTACCTGCAGAGCGGCCACACGCACGACCCCGACGGCGCAAAACGCGACGTGTCCACCAAGGGGGCGCAGCTCGCTACGCGCAATGCCGTCACGCCGATCCAAGAAGGGCCGAAGGCCTACCACGAGGTGCGGGCTGCTGACGGCGCTCACTACGCCGAGATCGACGAGCCCATCGTCCGCCGCGGCAAGACCAAAGCCATGGTCGAGCTGCACTACGACCTCAAGGACCTCGATTACGCGCTGGCCCGCGACAAACGGACCGTCGTCCTCGCCTCGGTCCTCGCCGCGATCACGCTCTCGATCCTGTCCTGGTTCCTGATCAACGGCACGCTGGTGCGACCGATGGGCCGCCTCGGAGCCGCCACCCGCCGGCTCGGCGCAGGCGACCGCAGCTTCCGCTTGAACTGGTCGCGGCGCGACGAGATCGGCGCCCTGGCTGCCGACTTCGACCGCATGGCCGACCAGATCGACGCCGCCCAAGCGCACCTCGAGACCCTCGCGCTCACGGACCCGCTCACGGGCCTCCTCAACCACCGCGCCTTCAACGAACGACTCGAGCAGGAGCTGCGGCGCGCTGAACGCACCCAGGGTGACGTGTCGGTCGTCGCGCTCGACGTCGACAAGTTCAAAGAGGTCAACGACGCCTACGGACATGCCGCTGGCGACGAAGGGCTGCGCCAGCTCGCCGACGTGATGCGCGAACACCTCCGCCCAGGCGACCTCTGCGGCCGCGTTGGCGGCGACGAATTCTGCCTTGCGCTGATCGACGCGGACGCCGTCGAAGCCGAGCGAGTGATCGAGCGGCTGCGCCAGCACATCATGCAGACCGAGGCCGGTCCCGCCCGCACCCGCTTCACTATCAGCGCCGGCATCGCCCAGTTCCCGATCCACGCCCTCGGGCGCGACGAGATCATGAGCTACGCCGACGGCGCGATGTACTGGGCCAAGACGTCGGGCCGCAACCGCACCTGCATCTACACGCCCGACAGCGCCATCGCGATGTCGCCCGAGGAGCAGGCCGCCCGCGTCGCTGCGCAGGGTCTCGTCAACACCGTCCACGCGCTCGCGACCGCCGTCGACGCCAAGGACGGCTACACCAGCCTGCACTCCGAGCGCGTCGGCCTTTACGCCGCTGCACTCGCTGAGCGGATGGGCTACGAGGGCGAAGAGCTCGAAGCGATCCGCGCCGCGGGCGTGCTCCACGACGTCGGCAAGATCGGCATCTCCGACTCGGTCCTCCAGAAGCCGGGCAAGCTCACAAGCGAGGAGTGGGACATCATGCGCCGCCACTCCGAGCTCGGGCGCGACATCATCGCGGGCGCCGGCATGGATCGGATCGCCACGTTCGTGCTCCACCTCCACGAGCGCTACGACGGCCGTGGTTACCCGGCTGGGCTGGCAGGAGAGGAGATCCCGCTGCAGAGCCGCATCCTGCACGTCGCAGACATGCTCGAGGCGATGACGTCGTCGCGCGTGTACCGGCCGCGCCTCTCCACGCAGGCCGCGATCGACGAGCTGTACCGCATGCGCGGCACACAGGTCGACCCGGTGGTCGCCGACGCGATGATCGACATGGTCGTTTCGGGTCAGGTCATCGTGCCCGACGAAGACGCCGAGCCGCTCCCCGCCAGCGCATAGGCGGCTGACGGCCCCGATGAACCGCGCTGCGCCGCGACCCCTGCTCCTGCGCGTGCCGCGCGAACCCTGGCCGTACCTGCGAGTCATCACGGTCACCGCCATGCTCGCCTTGGCGACGCTGTGCTGGACTGACCCCTCACTCGGCCTGCCGATCTTGTGGGGCCTCGTCGTCCCGGCGCTCCCGCTCGTCTGGGTGCTCGCCCCAGGGATCTGGCGCAACGTCTGCCCGATGGCGTCGGTCAACCAGCTCCCGCGCCTCACGAAGACCACCCGCGGCCGGACCCTGCCGCCGTGGATTGAACGCCACGGCTACACGATCGGCGCGTCCCTCTTCTTCATCACCGTGTCGCTGCGGCCCGCCCTGCTCGAGACGAGCGGCCCGGCAGCCGGCGTGATGCTGGTCGTCGCGCTCGGCGTGGCGTTCGCGGGCGGCACGCTCTACCGCGGCAAGAGCGGCTTCTGCGGCAGCGTCTGCCCGCTGCGAGCGACGCAGTCGGTGTACTCACGCGCGCCGGGAAGCGTCGTCGCGCACGCGCACTGCCGCCCCTGCGTCGGCTGCACCACGAACTGCCAGGACCTGCTGCCGAAGCGCTCGTTCCTCGCCGATCTCGCGGAGCAGGACGGGCGGGGGGATGCCCGCTGGGTCTTCGCCGGGCTGCTCCCTGGCTTCATCTTCGGCTTCAGCCTGATCCCGGTCGGCACGGCCTACGACCGTACGCTCTGGTTCCTCGCGGCCTGGGCGCTCTTCAGCTTGGGCCTGCTCACGGTGGCCGAGAGCTTCACGCGCTTCGGGCGCGGACGGCTCACGGCGGTCTGGGGTGCTGCGGCGCTCATGCTCTTCTACTGGACCAGCGCGCCGACCACGGCGGCGGCCATCACCGACCTCACGGGGGTCGCGACCGGGGACGCCGCGGTCTGGGAGGCACGCGCCGTCATCGGCATCGTCGTCGCGATCTGGCTCACGCGTGGTCTGCGGCTCGCCGCGGCGGAGTCCGCCGAGATCCCGTCTGCGGGCGCCTTCACCCCGGTTGGCGCGAGCCTGCCGGTCCTCGCGCCGACGGTCGCGCCCACCGTCGCGCCGCGCCGTCTGGTCCCTGAGCCCCCGACGATCGCCGCCGATGCCAACGGCTCGGCCAGCACCGGCG
>JAEZDB010000444.1 GCA_023429855.1 Actinomycetes bacterium | reverse complement strand
GGCCCGCGCTGCCGCCCGTCAAGCGCGCGCACGGTCGCGTCCTGCTCACCGCCGACTCGCCGACGGTCACCCTTGACCGCCGCCAGTCGGCGATCGGGTCGCTCACGTTCGAGATCGCCGGCCACGGCGCGGTCGGCGCGCTGTGGGAGCTGACCGACGGCACGGTCGGCCTCGTCGACGCTGCGGTCGGGACGGCGACCTCACCGGAGTACGGGCGCCGCCCGATCGTCGAGCTCACGCACCACCGCGTGGTCGTCGGCCTGCGGCATGTGCACGAGCTGCGTCGCCTGCTGATCCTGATGAGCGGTTTTCGCGGCAACGACCCGCAGCGCCTGCTGATGACGCTGCACGACGACAGCACCGTCGAGTCGACGCACGTGAGCACGACCGGACCGGTCGTCGCGGCACTGGCGATCTACCAGGTCGACGGCGAGCTGGTGGTCCGGCGCGAGGACTGGGGTGCCGATTCCGGTGAGACGGCTGGCAAGGACTTCGGCATGCACATCACGTGGTTGCCGCCGGTGGAGCGCCGCGGCTGAGCCGAGGCGCTCTCGCGGAGCGTGCGCGGCTGCGCCGACTGCTCTGGAGTGACGCGCCCGGCGCGCGCGAAAGGGCTTACGCCGAGGAGGCGACGAACGCGCCGTCGTGCAGCTGGTCGCGCGGGATCTCGAGCTCGACCTGCCACTGCTGGCTGAACGCCTTGAGCGTGACCACCATGTTGACGAGCTGCAACACCGCGAACGCGAAGACGAGCACGCCGATGATCGACTCGTTGAGCAGCGGGTCGTCGTAGCCTGCGCCGCCGCGATCGAACCAGCTCGGGACCGACACCGCAGCGAACACGCCCGAGACGATCGCGGTGCCCGTGGCGATCGGGAGCACGCCCGAGCGCCAGTGATAGGCGGCGTACGCGAAGTACGCAAACAGGCCGCCGATGACGATCTGCAGCGGGCGCGCGCCGTACTGCACGTTCCACGAGACGATCACGAGCAGGAACAGCAGCGCCGCGCTCGCGATCTGCAGTGCGATCACCGCGGCCCGCGTCCCCCGCGCCGCCGCAGACTCGCGGTTGGGATGGGTGATGACCACGTCGGGGTTGGGCTTGCGCACGGTCGGCATAGGTCGGCCATACTCTAGAGCGCTGAGGCGTCGCGCATGCGCCCCACCGTGCAGGCGCCCCCGCGGCGCAAGCCGCGGTAGGGTCCCGCCCTCGCCGAATCAGCCCGTGCGCGCGTGGTGAAATTGGTAGACACGCCAGGTTTAGGTCCTGGTGCCGGAAACGGTGTGGGGGTTCGAGTCCCTCCGCGCGCATCAGAGCAATCGACTCACCGCGGGGCAGGAGCGTCGCCGTCGCGGTCGAGTCGGAGCCGGATTCGCCGTCTGGGGTGATCTCGTCACAAATTGCGCGGCGTTCCCGATAGACGTTGAGATGGCCGAGCACGATGTAGACGTAGGGACGCAGGCATGACTGAGTTCGCTAACCGAGACCCCGCCAGCGGTCGAAAAACGCTTGTCGGTGCCCTGTGCGTACTAGGCGCATGCGTCACGTTCCTGGTCGGCTCGTACGAGCTTGGTGATCTCGCCGTCGGCGTCGCAGTGTCTGCGTTCGCGCTGGGCGCCGTTCTGGTCGGTTGGACCGGAGGGTTGCGTGCTGCGCTGGTACTGGCCCTGCTCGCAGCGGTTCTCGTCTCGTTGACGAACATTGCGTCTGGTGCTGATGACCGTCGGCTGCGGCCGTGCGAAGGCATCTTGATCGCTTCCGGCGACCCTTGCGGCGCTTCGCTCGAGGACCAAGCGTTCTCGGGGATGGTGCCAGCCGCGCTGATCGTCCTGCTCGGTGGTGCCGGGGTGGGGGCTCGACGGATCAGATCCCGCGCGGTCACGGACGTCGTTTGACGTACTGAGGCCGCTGACTTGATCGAGCGAGACTGGGCCTCGGCCTGGTTGGTACGTCGGACGCCCGACCGTTTCGTCGTGCAGCGCGCGTCGCGCGCCGTGGCTTGGATTCAACGACCATCAGGTCGTGGCCACGCTTGCTCGCTGTCGTCACATCTCTGTTATCTGGGGTACAGGCAGTGATCGCTACGTTCCGTCGCATGAACGCACGTCTGCACTATCCCGCTGAGGGCCGTTACGCGCTGGGAGAACACAAGGGCCTCAGTCCGCTGCTCGGGTCGGCGGTCAAGATCTGGCTTTCCAAGCCGTCGGTCTTCATCGTCGCTGCGCTCGTCGTGGTGCTGCCGATGGAGATCCTGTTTACGGGTCTGCTGGGCGGTGGCTTTGACGATCCAGACGGCATCGCAGACAACCTCTGGGCCGCCGTCGATGCGTTCGCGGTCGGAATGCTCGGGTTTGCATTGATCACCGCTGCGCACGCGCGAGCCGTGGTGGCGCTCGCTGCTGGCCAGAAGGTCGGCACGCTCAGCGCGCTGCGGCTCGGTGGGGGCGCGTTCATCACGGTGCTGGGCGTTGCCGTGCTCTATACCCTCGCCGTCCTCGCCGGCACGATCGCGCTGATCATCCCCGGCATCTACCTCTCGGTCGTGCTGCTCTTCTCGACGCAGGTGGCAGCACTCACGCGCACGGGAATCTCCTCGAGCTTTGATTCGAGCATCAAGCTGGTGCGCGCCGTGGGGTGGTGGCGCACCTTCGGGTACCTGCTGCTCATCACCGTCGTCTCGTTTGCCGCGGTATTCGCGCTCGCGATCCCCTTCGTCGCAGTGAGCGCGCTCGCCGGTGACTCAGCGGCAGGTCCGATCGCCGTGATCTTCAACGGCGTCGCCACGGCGCTCATCTACTCCTTCACCGCGCTCGTGCAGTCGCTGCTCTACTTCTCATTTCGAGCGAAGGTCGGCGACGCGTGGGCCGATGAGTCGTCGAGCGGCTCAGTCGACCTCGAGGCAGGAGCCGACTGGGAGCCCGCAGGCGCCTCGGGCCAGTGGGCAGGAGCCGCGCAGTCCGGATCGTAAGTCGACGACCAGCAGGGCTTGCCGCCAAGGCAGGTCCGTGCTGCCCGTTACGCCGCCGCGGCGATCTGCTCGGCCACCGCGTCGCGGAGGTCGGTGAGCTCGAACGGCTTGGCGAGGTGGCCGTCGGCGCCAAGGCTCTCGCCCCACCCAGGCGTGTAGGCCTCGGCGACGCCGCTGACGAGCAGCACCCGCACCCGCGCGAGGGCGGGCTGGCTGCGGATGTAGCTCAGCACACCCAGTCCACCGCCTTGACCGGGCACGTTCACGTCGAGCATCACGAGGTCTGGCGCGGACTCGTCCAGCGACGCAACAGCAGACGCTGCGTCGCCCGCGTATCGGAGTTCATAGTCGGCTCCGCGAAGGATCGCTGCGATCAACCGGCGGATCGCAGCGTCGTCGTCGCAGATGAGAATGGTGGGTAGAGCGCTCATCACCTGTTTCCGTGGCATAAACAGGCTACCTTTGTGCCGATGGCCAGGTTGGGTGAGCCAGATTTCCGTGTGCTGTTCGAATCGGCGCCGGCTCTGTTTCTCGTGCTCGATCCAGAGTTCACGATCGTCGCCGTCAGCGACGAATATGCCGCAGCCACGCTGACCAAGCGTGAAGAGATCGTCGGCCGCAACATCTTCGACGTCTTTCCCGACAACCCGGGCGATGCGGGCGCGACCGGGGTCGGCAATCTGTCGGCTTCGTTGGAACGTGTGCGTCAAGGCCGGACTGCCGACACGATGGCGGTGCAGAAGTACGACATCCCCATCCCAGGCGGCGGTGGAGCGTTCGAAGAGCGGTATTGGAGCCCGGCGAACAAGCCGATCCTCGACGAGTTCGGGCGCCTGCAGTTCATCGTCCACCGCGCCGAAGACGTTACGGAGTTCGTCCGGCTCGAGCGCCAGGGCGGGCAGCAAGAGGCGGAGATCCTGCGACGCTCCGACGAGCTGCGGGTCGTCAACGACCAGCTGCGGGCAGCCAACGATGCCAAGAACGTCTTCCTCTCGCGCATGAGCCACGAGCTGCGCACCCCGCTGGCCGCCATCCTCGGGTTCTCCGAGCTGCTCACCCTCTCGGAGCTCGAGCCAGAGAAGCACGAGTGGTCGTCGGTGATCCTGCGGGCGGGGCGGCACCTGCTGGCGCTGGTCAACGAGGTGCTCGACATCTCGCGGATCGAAGCCGGCGACCTGGCGATCTCGCTCGAGGCGATCGCGATCGAGCCGCTCCTTTGCCGACACCTACGAGCTCGTCGAGCCACTCGCACACGCGCGCGACGTGACGCTGGCCGGCCCCGACATCAGCTGGCCGGCCCCGACATCAACCTGAGCAGCGGCTACATCATCGCCGACGCCCAGCGCCTCAAGCAGGTGATGGTCAACCTGCTCTCGAACGCCGTCAAGTACAACCGCGACGGGGGAGACGTCCGCGTCACCGTGCACCCGGCGGCGCCGGATCGCGTGCGGATCGATGTGATCGACACAGGTCCGGGGATCGACGCAGCCTCGCTGCCACGGCTCTTCGTGCCGTTCGAGCGCCTCGGCGCAGCCGTCTCAGGCGTCGAGGGGGTCGGCCTGGGGCTCGCGCTCTCGCGCACGCTCATCGAGAACATGCGCGGAACCATCTCCGTCGCGAGCACCGTCGGCGCGGGCACGACGTTCACCGTCGACTTGCGCCGAGGCGAGCCGGTCGCGGTCGACGACGTCCTCGACAGCGACGGCAGCGCGATGCTGGAGCCGTATGCCTACGGGCAGCCGCGCAGCGTGCTCTACATCGAAGACACCGTCGCCAACGTGCGGCTGATCGAAGAGATCCTGCGGGCCCGCCCGAGCATCAAGGTGCTGCCCGCGATGCTCGGCTCGCTCGGCCTCGACCTCGCGCGCGAGCACCAGCCCGACATGATCCTGCTCGACCTGCACCTGCCCGACATCGACGGCGACCAGGTCCTCGCCCAGCTCCGTGCCGATGAGCGCACGGCGCACATTCCCGTCGTGATCCTCAGCGCCGACGCCACGGCCCGCTAGTCCGAGCCGCTTAAGCAGGCGGGTGCGCTGGACTACCTCACCAAGCCGATCGGGGTGCGCGAGCTGCTCACCCTGGTTGACCGTGTGATCGGCAACTGAGCACGGCCCGCGGGCCGGTCAGGTACGTTCTCGTACCATGCCGACCGTTCTCGTCACCGGAGCCTCCCGCGGTATTGGCCGCACGACCGCGGTGCAGCTCGCCCACGCCGGGTGGGACGTGATCGGCACGGTGCGCAGCGCCAGCGACGCCGAAGCGCTCGAGGCCGCCGGCAACGGCAAGGTCAAGGCGATCACGCTCGACGTGACCGACACCGCGCAGATCGCCGCACTCGATGCGGCGCTTCCAGCCACGCTCGATGCCGTCGTCAACAACGCCGGCATCATCGTCGGCGGTCCGGTGGAGGGACTGCCGATCGACGAGGTGCGCCGCCAGTTCGAGGTGAACGTGTTCGGGCAGATCGCCGTCACCCAGGCGGTGCTGCCGCGCCTGCGCGCGTCGCGGGGCCGCGTGGTGTTCGTCTCGTCGGTCTCCGGTCGCATCTCCACGCCGATGACCGGCGCCTATAACGCTTCGAAGTTCGCCCTCGAGGCGTTCGGCGACGCGCTGCGCCTGGAGCTGAAGCCCTGGGGCGTCAAGGTCAGCCTGATCCAGCCCGCGCAGACCGACACCGACCTGTGGCGCCTGGCTGACTCGGCGCTCGATGAGAGCGTCGAGGGGCTCAGCCCTGAGCACCGCGAGCTCTACGCGCGGCACACGGCGGGCTTCCGCAAGACGATCCCGATCTCGCAGAAGCTCGCGACGCCGCCCGAAGCCGTGGCCGACGCGATCGAGAAGGCGCTCACCGTCAAGCGTCCGAAGGCGCGGTACGTGGTCGGGGCCGGCCCGAAGGTGCAGGCCGCGCTGATGGACGTGACCCCGACCGCCATCACCGACCCGATCCTCGGCAAGCTCGTCGGCGTGCCGCGTCGCGTCTGAGCCGCACCGCGCCCACACGCCCCGCAAACCTGCGCCCACCCGCGCCAGATGGGGGCTGGTGCCCTTCAGTCTTGCGGCGTGGTGGTCGAGCCTGTGGGGGATGGAGACCAGTCCCACGACGCCGGCAGCAACGGCCGACCTCGTCGAGCAGATCGCTTCGGCCCAGCACTCCGTGGTGCGTTCCTGGTTCTTCGACCCGGCCGCTGACCGGCTCGACGGGCCAGAGGCCGCCGAGCCGCCGCGCCTGACGCCTTGGCTCGAAGCCACGGCCGACCCGAACTGGCTCCACACGCGGCGCCCCCTCGTCGACGTGGCCAACACTTGGTGGGAAGACCTTCCGGCCGACTGGCGGCAGCGCTTCCGCGCGCTCGCGAGCGTGGTGGCCGACGCGATCGTCGGGGAGACCGCAGCAGGCCGCGGCGCCGCGGAGCTCGACGTCGACCGCGTGTTCATCGCTGCGACCGCGTCGCGCCTGGGTGCCGACTGGCTGCGCGCGCCGCGCGTGCACCCGCTCGGCCGCAGCGGCGAGGTCGATAGCGCAGGGGAGACGCTCGTCCGCGCAGCGGTCCGGACGTACGTGGGTTGGCTCGGCGGCAACCGTCGCCTCGGCGCCATTCCGACCTTTCCGGCGCCCGGGCCGGAACGGCCGGCCGAGGTTCTCAGCGAGGCGGCTGCTGACCGCAAGCACGTGTCGTTCCGGCTCATGGGCCGACGCCTGAGCCCCGACCGCCTCACCGAGCTCACCGGCCTGCGCCCGCGCCACGCCCACCGCTACGGGCAGCTCAACCTCAGCCGGACCACCGGGGTGCTCTACGGCCCGTATGGCGGCGGCCTGTGGTCGGTCAGCACCGACGGCGTCGTCGACGAAGTGACCGCGACCCTCGAAGACCACCTCGTCTGGCTCCTCGACCGCCTTGAGCCGCACGCCCCTGAGATCCGCGACATGGCGCTCGCCGACGACCTCGCCGCCGACTTCTTCTGCGGGTACTTCCAGGGCCAGTGGAACTCGAGCTGGAGCATCGAGGCGCGCACGCTTGCGCGCATCGCGCGGCTCGGCGCGCGCCTCGGCTACGACTCGTACGCAAACTGCGACGAGTCCACCGACGACGCTCCCTGAGGCCAGCCGCAATGCGGCGTCCGTGTGCGGCAGCGCACACGACCGAGAACCGTTTTCGCCCGCCACTACGGTCGAAGCATGGCCACCCTCTCCCTCGCACGCCCGTCGGCGCTTCGCGAGGAGCTGCGCACCGCACTCCCCGAGCGCCCCTTCACCATCGAGTTCTGGGACGGCGCGACGCTCGAGTCCACCGAGCCGGGGCCGACGATCGCCGTGCGCTCACCGCGCGCCGTGGCCTACCTGCTCAGCGCCCCCGGCGAACTGGGGCTCGGCCGGGCCTACGTGACGGGTGAGCTCGACGTCGACGATCTCGACGCCCTCGTCGGACTCATCAACACCTGGCACGCCCCGGAGCTCGACACGCGGCAGCGGGCTCGCCTGGCCGTGGCGGCGGTGCGGGCTGCCGGGGTCCAGCGCCCGCCCGTGCCACCGGCAAGCGAGATCCGCCCCAAGGGGCTGCGGCACGGCCTGCGACGCGACGCATCGGCGATCCAGCACCACTACGACGTGTCCAACGAGTTCTATGCGCAACTGCTCGACGACTCGATGACGTACTCCTGCGCGTACTTCACGCGTCCGGACGAGACGCTCGAGCAAGCCCAATGGAACAAGCGCGAGCTGATCTGCAACAAGCTCGGCGTCAAGGCCGGCGACCGCCTCCTCGACGTCGGCTGCGGCTGGGGCGGGTTCGTCGTCCACGCGGCCAAAGAGCACGGCGTCCGCGCGGTCGGGATCACGCTCTCGCCCGAGCAGGCACGAGGCGCCCGCGAGCGGGCCGAGCGAGCGGGCGTGAGCGACCTCGTCGAGATCCGCGTGATGGACTACCGCGAACTGCGCGACGAGCCCTTCGACGCGATCGCCTCGATCGGCATGGTCGAGCACGTTGGCGAGGAGCGCATCGACGAGTACGCGCGGCAGCTCGCTAAGCTGCTGCGGCCCGGCGGACGTCTGCTCAACCACGGCATCGCACGCCGTCGCCATCCGGGCTCGGTCCCCGGGGCGTTCTCGGAGCGCTATGTGTTCCCCGACGCCGTTCCGCTCCACCTCTCGCAGGTGTCGCTCTCGCTCGAGAAGGCCGACTTCTCGATCCTCCACGTCGAGGGTTTCCCCGAGCAGTACGTCCGCACGCTCACGCACTGGATCGAGCACCTCGACGCTGATCTCGCGCACGCCGCAGAACTCGTCGGCGAAGAGCGCGTGCGGGTGTGGCGCCTGTACCTGCGCGCCGCGCGCAACGGCTTTCTGACTGGGTTCTCTTCGCTCTACCAAGTGCTCGCCGAGAAGCCGGAAGCGGGCGGCACGCACGCCGACGTCACGCAGTTCCACCCGCCGCACTGGTGATGATTGCGGCGCGCCGCGCTGCACGTACCGCGGGGTTTTCGACTCGCGTTCTGATATGTCCCCCTTCCGTTGGTACGTTCGTTACATGCTCCGCTCAGTACCCCCGATGACTGGACGCCGCGTGCTGATCACCGGCGCGGCCCGTGGCATTGGCGCCGCGCTCGCGCAGCGTTTGCACGCCGGCGGCGCACGGGTTGCGCTCCTCGGCCTGGAGCCGGAGCTGCTCGCCGAGGTGGCCGCGTCGTGCGGCGGCGCGCCGTGGCGTGAAGCCGACGTCGCCGATGCGGAGCAGGTCACCCAGGCGATCGACGAACTGGCGGCAGAGCTCGGCGGACTCGACGTCGTGGTCGCGAACGCGGGGATCGCCAAGCAGTTCCCGCTACTGGGCGGCGATCCGGCGGTGCTCGAGCAGCACCTGCGGGTCAACGTGATGGGCACGTACCTCACCATGCGCGCCGCCGGCCCGCACGTGGCCCACCCTGGCGGCTACGTGCTCACGGTGGCGTCGCTCGCCGCGGCCGTCCATGCGCCGCTGCTCGGGGCCTACAGCGCCTCGAAGGCGGCCACCGAGGCGCTCGGCAACACGCTGCGGTCGGAGATCAAGGGCACCGGCGCCAAGGTCGGCGTGGCGTACTTCGCCGAGCTCGACACCGACATGACGCGCGTGGGCTTTGGCACCGAGGCGGCGTCGAAGGTCCTCGGCGGGGGCGCGCCGACGGGCGTTACGCCGCTGCACGTCGGCATCGACGCACTTGAGCGCGGAATTGCCCGCCGCGCTCGCCGGGTCTACGCGCCGCGCTGGGTCGGTCCGGCGCTCCCGATCCGCATGCTGCTGCAGCCAGGCCTTGACCTCCTCGCGCAGCGCGGGCTCCGGCAGGCGCTGGAGATCGCCCGCACGGAAGAGGTGCCGTTCACCACGCCGCAGCCCGAGCGAGCCGATGAGGCGCGCGAGCGCGCCGCCGTCTAACGCAGGGTCCTACGTCGCGCTGGCCGCGCCGCCCGGCGCGCTTAGGCGTCGAGGTCGCGCGGCGACCGCGCCGGGTCAATCGCGTCGAGCAGCAAGTTGATCGCGCGGTGCCGACGCGGCTCGCCGTCGTCGTGCAGTCGGAAGTTCGCCGTCGCGACACCCATCATCAGCAACACGGTGCCGATCTCGTCGCTCGTGATGTCGGGGCGGACGTGGCCAGCCTCTTGCGCCGCTTTGAGCGCGGGGTCGATGACCTGGAAGAAGCGCGCCCCGATGTCGAGGAGCACGTCGTCGGCAGGGGAGCGCCGCGTGAACAATTCGGTGAAGCCGAGGTTGTGGCGCTGTAGCTCAAACGCGGTCTCGAGGATCGCGAAGAGTGCCTTGCTCGGGTCCTCGGCGGCGTGGCCGGCTGCTTCGAGCGCGTCGAAGTCGTCCTCGAAGATCGCGGCGATCAGCGCGTCGCGCGTGGGAAAGCGCCGGTAGAGCGTGGCGCGACCGACGCCGGCCTCTTTGGCGATCGCGTCGAGCGGCGCATCGAGGCCGTCGTTGGCGAACACCAGGCGGGCTGCGGCCAGCAGCGCGTCGCGATTGCGGCGGGCATCGGCACGGAGGGGCGGTGTGGCGTGGATCTCGGGCATCGCGCGGGCGAAATATTAGACCGTTCGGAGGCTAGAAACGCACGTTGCCGAACCATTGCCTAGTGGTCAGACCAGAAGGGTAACGTGGCATCCGCCACCGGAAAGCTGATACCGCCTTATTCCGCCGAGGTTTGTTCGGCACGAAAAAGGGTCAAGAATTGGCCGCCGAGGTCGGCGCGATCTCGCCGGTCTGCACTGCCCAGAGGGCGGCGTAGCGTCCGCCGGCGGCGACGAGCTCGTCGTGGGTGCCTGCCTCGGCCACCAAGCCGTCGGCCATCACGTGGATCCGGTCGGCGTGGCGGATCGTCGACAGCCGGTGCGCGATCACGATCGTGGTGCGCTCGTGGCTGACGCGGGCGAGCGAGCGCTGGATCGCCGCTTCGGTCTCGTTGTCGACGGCGCTCGTGGCCTCGTCGAGGACGAGGATCGCCGGGTCGCGCACGAGGGCGCGTGCGATCGTGAGCCGTTGGCGCTGGCCGCCCGACAGCCGGATTCCGCGCTCGCCGACGGGCGTGTCGTAGCCCTGCGGGAGGGCGGCGACGAACTCGTGGGCCTCGGCGCGTTCGGCGGCCCGCTGGAGCTCGGCGTCGGTTGCGCCGGGGGCGCCGTAGCGCAGGTTCTCGGCGACCGTGCCGTCGAAGAGGAACGTGTCTTGGCCGACGTAGCCGATCGCGCCGCGCAGGCTCTCGAAGCGCAGCTCGGCGGCGGGGACGCCGTCGATGGTGACGCGGCCTTCGTCGGCGTCGTACAGCCGCAGCAGGAGCTTCACCACGGTCGACTTGCCTGCGCCGGTGGCGCCGACGATGGCGTGCGTCTCTCCGGCGCCGATGTTGAGGGAGATCCCGCGCAGCACCGGCGGGCGCGGGCTGCCGTCGGGGTCGCGGTAGGCGAACGTCACGTCGTCGAAGCACACCGCGCCGGGGCGCTCCCCGGCCGTTGGCGCCGGCAACTCGCGATCGCCGCTGGGCACGCCGATCGGCGCGTCGAGCAGGTCGAGGATCCGGCGGGTGGAGGCCATCCCGCGCTGATACAGGTCGAGCGTCTCGCCGAGCTCGGTCAGCGGCCAGAGCAGGCGCTGCGTCATGAACACCAGCACCGAGTAGAGCCCGACCTGCAGCGTGCCCTCGATCGCGAGCTTGCCGCCGAGGACGAGCGTGACGGTGAACCCGGCGAGGATCGCCATCCGGATGAGCGGGATGAAGGCGGCGCTGAGCGCGATGGCTTCGCGGTTGGCGTCGGCGTAGGCGGTCGACGCGGCGGCGACGCGCTGCGCCTCGGCCCGCTCGGCGCCGAAGGCCTTGATCGTCGCGATGCCGCCGAGGTTGCCGTTGATCAGGCCGTTGAGGTGGCCGGCCTGGTCGCGGACTTCGCGGTAGCGCGGCGCCAGGCGCTTCTGGAAGAGCAGCGACCCGCCGACGATCACGGGGATCGGGACGAACGCCAGGACGGCCAGGAGCGGCGAGATAGCGAAGAACACGATGCCGACCAGGACGACGTTGGTGGCGGTGAGGATGATCTTCGACGCGCCGACATCGAGGAACCGCTCGAGCTGGTTCACGTCGTCGCCGAGGATCGTGAGCAGCTTGCCGGAGGCGCGGTTCTCGAACCAAGCGACCTCGAGGTGCTGCACGTGCGAGTAGGTGTCGACGCGCAGGTCGTGCTGGATCGACTGCGAGAGGTTGCGCCAGAGTCGCGCGGCGAGGTATTCGGTGAGCGACTCGAGCATCCACACGACGGCCGTGATCGCGGCGAGCACGTAAAGCTGCTGATCCTGCGACTCGATCCCGAAGACCGTGGCCATGAAGCTCTCGGAGTCGCGCACGACGACATCGATCGCGACGCCGATCAGCAGCTCCGGCGCGATGTCGAAGATCTTGTTGAGGATCGTGTAAGCCGTCGCCAGCCGGATGCGCCCGCGGTACTGGGGGACCCGGCGCCAAAGTCGGGCGAGCGGGTGGACGGCGTCGGTGGACTCGGAGACGGCTGGCTGGGCTGGCACCGCCTGAGGGTAGGGGGATCCGGCCTTGCGTGGTGTGCGTGCCGCCAGTACCGGAGTGTCGGTGCGCCAGCTCGGTTTGTTCGGGTGGCGCGCCAAAACTGCCCTATAACAGGGTTTTGTTTGTTCGCGGGCGCCGCACCTGCGGGTTTCAAACCGAGAAGCGGTTACGAAACAAGCGTTTGGGAAATATCGTGCCGGGCGGCGGGTTTCCCCCGACCCGCCACCGCGATCGCTCGCGCCGTGCAGCAGGACACGCTGCGCTGCGCGAGCGAGTCGCGGCCGCGTCCAGGCCCGGGGCATGCCCCGTGGTGGCGTGCGTTCCCCGGGCCCGGACGCGCCCCCGTCCTGGTCGGCGAGCTCGCCGGTTCGTGCTCGCGCTGCGCGATCGCGTCGGAGGCGGCGTGCGCTCGCTTCAGACG